>JBGZSM010000053.1:0-32740 GCA_041853585.1 Filifactoraceae bacterium | reverse complement strand
CTTGCTTGAAATTTCTGCTTTTGCATTTTATTTTATTAAGATTAGTAATTTGAGAGGGAAAAGAATTGAGATTATTAAGTGTATAGGATTGCTTGTGTTTTGGGTTGCTGTAATATCGGCGCTTTTTTTTCTTTCGATTAAATTTTTGTTAGGAAAAAACGAACTTGGTTTACAGAATCTTATTTGGATAATAGTGTGGTTTCTACTTGCACCGGTGTTAATATATTTCATTTCTGCGCTTATTGTAGGATACATAAGCAAGCTCATATTATGTCCTATGATTGATATTTTTGTTACCAAAAAGGACTTATTGATAACGCGTACCGCAAGTGAACGGGTCAAGAACTTTAACACGAAAGTAGTTTTTATTTTTGTGATGATAAGTACTATATTCTGGCTTGGCTATGTTGTAGCAGGGTTTTCATTTCTATTAAAAAACGAATATACAGTTGTTAAAGTTAAGTTGGATTACGAAGATTCAATTAAAGAGTATGTAGTTTTAATGGAGCATAACAATCAATATTATGTGTCTGACTTTGAAATAGAAGACAGAGATGGCAGTATTGTTTTGAGAATTTTTAATGGGGAATATCACATTATATCTAATGAGAACATTAAGGTAAGAAAGCAACAGTCTTCTAAGCAAATAAAAACGGATATGTCCCGGGATAAATATTTGGCAATGCAAAATCAAACCGAAAATGAAGAAACAAAGAACGAAGCTGAAGAAAACAAATCGAATAATACTCAGCAAATAATAAATAACTATTATTATGGCATTCCAAAGCCACCGAATACCGGTAAAAGAAATTGTGATTGACAATTTTCTTTTGATGAAAATCCTAAACCCAAACCCCAAACCAAATTTCAAATCACAATCCATAAATTCCTCATCCGTTGTGCATGGGGAATTTTATTTTGTGCTGAACTTTTAATTTCATAAGTTATATTAAATTGTTTTATTCAAATTGGTTGTTTTGAAAATTTTTTTGTGATATTATAATCGCAAGGCACAAAGCTGAAGATATGGTCAAATTTTTACATAGGTCATATCAACAATTATTTAGGAGGAGAAAAATGAAAAATCTTGGGAAATTCAAATTGATGGTGTTGCTTGCAATTGTAGCAGTTGTGATTACGGGTTGCGGTAAGAAGGTAAAAGCAACGGATTTTTATGAAATTGAAATCTATGGTATGAACAATTACGGCAAGGCAAAAGTAATTGCAAGTCAGGATGAATTGGCGCGGGCGATTGCGGAATCGGCAAAAATCTCTGAGGATTCAATGGATGGGATGATGCTTATCGGCGGTTATATGGATCGCATCAAGTACAATTTGGAGCCGAAGGAAAATTTGAAGAACGGCGATACGGTTACTTTGACGGTAGAATACACCAAGGGCAGCAATGACAAAGTGAAAATCATCGGCGGGGAAAAGAAACTCAAGGTTAAAGATTTGCCGGAAGGAACGGAGCTGGATATTTTCAAAGATGTGGAAGTTAATTTCACCGGCGTTTCACCAAAGGGGCAGGCGGAAGTAATTAACAAGAGTGAGGAAGGTTTCGTGAAAAATATTTATTTTACTGTTGAGCCGTCATCCAATTTGAAGATTGGGGATAAGGTAACGGTAAAAGCCGATTTCAATGAGGATGCGGCGACTGAAAATATGTTTATCATCAAGTCCGATACGAAAGAATATACGGTTGAAAAGTTGGATGCGTATTTGGATAAAGCTTCTCAATTTGACAATGAAACGAAAAAAACGATCATAAAAGAAGCGAATGACATTGTTGAAGCTTATGTTTCAAAGCATTCCAGCTATGTCTATGATAGATTCTCGGATAAATACAGTTCTATCTTCAACGATGGATTTGATTACAAATTTAAATTAAATCAAGCCAATTTCTTGGTTGCTAAAAATCCGGAGAAAATTTCTTACGGCGGAGGACAGAATCAATTGGTGCTGTTCTATGATGTGGAAGTAAAGGATAGAAAAGCAAATCATACGGGAACCGGATATGCTGCTGTGGTATTTAATGATATGATTCTGCGTGCCGATGGGAAAATTGACATAGTATATTCCGATGGTAGTGTAAAAACGACATCAAAAAGAAAAGATGATATCGAGCGTGAGCGTCTGACTCAATTCAAAGACAATTATACGATTGAGTCCATCGACTTGAAAGCGGAATAAATATTTTTTGAAATCGAAAGGAATGTCAAAACGAAATTTCAAAATCCAATGTGAAAATATGATTTACGATTTCAAATGTGTTTTGGCTGTCGATAAGAACAAAATGAATTTTGAATATGGATATCGATTATTCGATGCGGAAATACATTTTCGATTTTGAAATGCAATTCGTCAATCGGATTTCAATTTTGTGACTCAACATTCCGACTCGGAATTTGCGATTAAAAAAATGATATAAAAGACTATATAATAGGAAGAAACTCTGACGATTTAAAAAATCGGATGCATTTTCTTTCAAAATTTAAACAGACCATCGTCGAAAATCAAGGCGGTGGTCTGTGTTAATTTATTTCTCTTTGGGTAAGTTTATAATGGGCGAAACTTCATCCAAATTCATAGGAAACTTTCAAATATAATGAAGCGATTTGCCGGCTTTTCGAAATCGATGATGAATATTTCGAATAAAATTGGATGATTTATAGTGGCAAGACTTCATAACGGTGGTCAAAACCGATTTTGTATGATAAGATAGCTACGGAGATTAAATTGAAGCCGGAAAAGAATTGAATAAATGGCAAAGATGTTGGTGGGACAATTATCAACGGATTGAAAACGGAGGGGAGATTTGAAATGTTTTTTAAAGTCGTTATCAAGCTTAAAACTATGCCGAATTCAATTACATAGGGGAGGAAGAAATGAAAAAGTTTTACGGATTAAAAATTACAATGTTGTTTGTCATCTTGGCAATGCTGATGACGGGCTGCGGTAAAAAAATTGACAGCACCGATTTTTTTGAAATCGAGGTGCAGGGCATCAACGGTTATGCGACGGCGAGAGCAAAGGTCAATCAACCGGCATTTGAAAATGAGATTATCGAAAAAGGGAAGCTCGACATTCAAACGACCGAAGGAGCATTCATGTTGGAAAACTACTTGGATCGCATCGAATATTTTGTGGAGCCGACCGAGAATATTAAAAATGGAGATACGATCACGCTCAAGGTATATTTTGATGGAGATCGAAATGAGAAGGTAAGAATCATCGGCGGCGAGAAAACGCTGGTCGTCAGCGACTTGCCCGATGGAGAAGAGATAGATATTTTCAAAGATGTCAAAGTAAAATTCGCAGGCGTTTCGCCACATGGAACGGCTGAAGTCATCAACAAAAGTGAAGATGAGTTTGTCAAAGAAATTTATTTTGAAGTGCAACCGTCCGCCAATCTTCGTGTGGGCGACAAGGTGACGGTAACCGCAAATTACAACTCGGATGCGGCCTTGGAGAAAAAATATATTATTGCGTCCGACACCAAAGAATATAAAGTCGAAAAATTGGATTCCTATGTCGATAAGGCGGCGCAGATTACAAAAGAAGTCAAAACCGCGATTCTCAAAGAAGGACAGGACATTGTCGATTCATATCTTGCGCAGGATACCGCAGCAATTTTTTATGAGTTGTCGGGTAATGTGGCTTGGGACGACAAGGATTTCAGAACCTCGTCCAAATTGGAGCAGGTCAATTTGCTTCTCATCAAAAATCCGGAGCAAATGGGATACACGACGACCGTGAACAAGCTGGTGATGATTTATGAAATTTCGCTGACTCAAAAATCGACCAATGAATCGACCGACGGCTATGTAGCATTGTCTTTTGACAATATCGTAATCGGACAGGACAAAAAAGTGCATATCGTCTTTTCGGAGGGCGGCGTTCGCGAGCGAACCAAAGACAAGGAGAGCATGGAGCAGGAAATGCTGGTATCCTCAAAAGACAAATACCATATTGAAACGATTGATATGAAATCAAAATAGAAACTCAAAGTGTTGGAACAAACAATGCTTGGGGATGTGTTTGCTTTTTCTTTGTTTGGAATGCTTTTTAGATAGAAGGTGAAAAAGATGAAAAAGAAATCAACAATTTGGCTGATGCTTTTGTTGGCAATATGTATGCTTACCGCCTGCAACTTGGCGGGAGACAAATCGCAAAAAGAAGATATGCCGGCTCAGACTCAGGAAGCGGAAGAAAACGAAGAGGAGCTTTCGGATGAGAATATTTACTCGCTGCAAACGGAGCGAGAAGCGATGGATTATTTAGGCGATGAGTTGGTTCGCCAAAAAGTTCTCGTGGAAGGCACCGCGCTGGTGGCGGAAGGTGAAGATACGCAGGACGGTGTCAAAAAATGGTTTTTTGCTTGGGGCAAAAATACAGCCGAAAAATTTACCGCCGAGCGCCGTTTTTCCGTCGAAGAAAGTGGAAAGATTATGGAATATGACGCAGTGAAGGATGAATGGTATGAGATGATGATACCATATAATGAATAGTGATTTGAACTTGATAGCCGATCTTCAATGGAGCATCCGAGAAGGTCGGTTTTCTTTTGTGGAACAAATGTATTTTTTGCATTTTAGTTTGACAGCTAAAAAATTTTCCAATATAATTTGGTTAAGTTACTTTTAAAAAATTTCCAAATTAGGAGGAGATATGAGCAAGAGCAAAAAATACGCATACAACTGGGACGAAATTTACGAAGAAAAGATGGACACCGACGCATCCACGATGGCGGAGCAGATTCTTCAAGACCCGGAACTTCCGAATCTTGAGGAGATTATTATCGGTTGTTGGGGGGAATCTTACGACAATTCGTCGCAAGCGATTGTTGATTCGTTCACGGATAATCGGGAGAAGTTTCAACATATCGAGAAACTTTTTGTCGGCGATATGGAATATGACGAATGTGAGGTTTCTTGGATTGAACAAGCGGATTACAGCAAATTGTGGGATGCGTGGCCACAGCTCAAAAGTTTGACCGTAAAAGGAAGCAACGATTTGTCTTTTGGAAAAATCAATCACGATAATTTGCAGGAGCTGGTAATTATTTGCGGCGGTTTGCCTGCGCGGGTCATTCAACAGATTGCCGATGCGAAGCTGCCGAATCTTCGAAAGCTGAATTTGTATATCGGCATCGAGGACTACGGTTTTGACGGCGATATATCGGATATTGAAAAATTGCTTAAGGCGGATTTTATCAAAAATGTGGAATATCTCGGACTGGGAGACAGCGAAATTCAGGATGAAATCGTCGAAGCATTTTTTAAGCATGCTGATTTGGGAAAAATTAAAACGCTTGATTTTTCAAACGGAACGCTGACCGACAAAGGCGGCCAAATTTTGCTCGACCATGCGGCAAAACTCAAGCAGCTCGAAAAATTGGATCTGACCTATCATTATTTGAGCGACGAGATGATGGAGAAACTCAAGGCGACAGGATTGCCGGTAGTTTTGGAAGAGCAGCAGGAAGCGGACGATGACGGAGACGGTGGATACTGGTACTCGCCGATGCTTACGGAATAATGATATATTTGGTCGGCAAGGCGGGCAAACGAGCGGAGTATTTTGCCAAAGCCTGCGAAAATGAAAAAATAGCTTTTCAATTTGTGGATATCGATGGGGATTTGGATTTCCTCGGTGACGGCGATTCGGTGAAAATCGACCCGATAGTTCACTCAAGCGCCTATTTGGACGAATTGGAGAATAATATTTCGCATTATCATCGAGTCTTGGAGATGTTGTCGAAGAACAAGGAGATTGTTTTTTTGAACAAGCCGCAAGCCATCCGAGACACTTTGGACAAAAGAATATGCAAAATGCGGTTGGAGCAGGCGAAGTTGCCCGTCACGCCGATGTTGAAATTTGAAGGCAAGAGCTTTGACGAGCTGATTGCCTTTCTTCAAATGGAAAGAATTTCGCAGTTTTTCATCAAAACGAACAGCGGTTCGGGGGCGTCGGGAGTCGTCGCTTTGCGCTACAATCCGAAAATGGATAAATTGATTGCGGAAACATCGCTCGTGTATCATGCGACGGATGACGGGACGCATCGTTTTATCAACACGAAAAAGCTGAGTCGCATAACCTCGCGTAAAGAAATTGCACGGATGGTGGATTTTCTGCTTTCCATCGATGCCGTCGTGGAGCTTTGGATTCCGAAAGCGAAGGTGGGCAAAATCAGCTACGATTTGCGAGCGGTTTATCAATTCGGGCGAATTGCTTTTTTGCAGGTGCGCGGCTCCTATTCACCGATTACGAATCTGCATTTGAACAATATGCCTTTGCCGCTGGAGGAAATCGCGCTGAGCAACAATCAAATTGCAGCAATCGGCGACTTATGTCAACGGGCGAGCAGACTTTTTGACGGACTGAACTGCGCAGGATTTGACATTTTGATTGAAAAAAATACGAAAAAACCCTATATCATCGAAATCAATGCACAGGGCGATTTGATGTATCAGGATATTTTTTATAAGAATCAAATATATACGGAGCAGGCGAGATGGCTCGCCGAGCAATATGAGAAGAACAGGGAGGGACGATGAAAAAAGTGGTCGAAGTGCCGAAGTCGGTCATCGGTAATCCGAAAAAAGCAAAGATGAGCGTCAATATGAATGAGGTCGTCGGAAATTGTGATATTTTGTTCGTCTGTCTGGACACTTTGCGATATGATGTCGCTTTGGCGGAGCAGGAAAACGGAGGCACGCCGAATCTCAATCGCTATGGCAAATGGCAAAAATGTCACGCGCCGGGCAACTACACTTTTCCATCGCATCAGGCGATGTTCATCGGCAATCTGCCGTCGCCCGCGGAGCCTCTGCCGCTCTATGAGCGCGAGCGATTGTTTGTCGCAAAAGAAAATGCGGCGCTCGGCAAATTGCATCCGTACAGTTTTGTATTTGACGGAGCGAGCTTTGTGCAAGGCTTGGAAAAGGTCGGTTACACGACGATTTGTGTCGGTGGGGTCGGATTTTTCAACAAAAGAACGCCCATCAATAAGCTGTTGCCCTCTTTGTTTGCCGAATCGTATTGGAACACGAGATTTGCCTGCCATATCAAAGAGAGTTTTGAAAATCAGATAGAATTTGTCCGAAAACGAATTGCAAAAATTCCATCGGACGAGCGAATTTTTTTATACATCAATGTCGATAGCATTCATTATCCGAATTCCTTTTATGTGGAAGGTGCCAAGGAGGACAACAAAGAAACGCATGCGGCGGCGCTGCGATATGTAGATGAGCACATTGACCGATTGTTTGAGGTTTTTGCCCGACGCGCAAAGACATTTTGCATTGTTTGCTCCGACCATGGAAGTTGTTACGGCGAGGAGGGATATTATTTTCATTGCCATTCACATGAAATCGTGTGGACGGTTCCGTACAAGCATTTTTTTATCGAATAGAAATATCGGATAATGTTTTGAAATGAAAATGCAAATCAACAATCGAAATCCGAATTGCGAAACGGAAATCGGAATTAAAATTATAAATCGAAATTGCAAAAAAGAAATCTGATTTGAAATTAAAATCTCGGTTGGAAAACAAAATTGCGAAATAAAATTCTGTTGATTGGGTATGTTAATATTGAAAGGAGAGCAACATGAAAAGAAGAGTAGTGGATTCGCGGGACAACCAAATTGTCATCAATTTTGGACTTATCAACAAAAATTGTGTTCATCGAGACAAAAATGTTTCGAAACTGAAGTGGCTATTATTGATTTTCGGCATCGGACTGCTTTGGTATTTTTACAAATATGAGAAAAAATAAATCACAATTCTTTTTCAAACACATAAAAGGCGATGGCGGATTTGGCTATAATTTGTATCCACTCACTTGGCGTTGCTATGTAAATTTGTAGATTTCAGGGGGATAAGATGAACCGTATTTTACGAAAAAGTATTTTGTTTTTACTTATGTTTTCGATGCTCGGATTTGGTTTTTTGAAAAAAGAACAGCCGATTCAAGTCAAATTCAATGACGAATTTTTGCCGTCGTCAGCCGGTGTGATGCTCAAAGACGGTGATGTGTTTATGTCTTATCGATTGGTAGGAAAATATTTCGGGGCAATGACGGAAGGGAGAAGAACCCTTAAAAACCAAAAGGGGGAATGTACCATTAGCCAAGGAGATTTAAGGATTGAAATGAAAGGCGAGGTTGCAGAAGCAAAGGTCAATGGAAAAACGGTGGAATTAAATGCGGCGCCTTTTGTAGAAGATTTTGGCGATGAAAAACGACGAAAATATGAACTTATGCTTCCTTTGGAGTCAATGGCAAAAATATTCTCTTCTGAAATGCAATGGGATAAAAAAACCAATATCGTTTCAATCACAACACCAAAACGAAAAATAATTCCATTTGATACCTATCACAAAGGGGAATCTTTCCCCGGTCATATAGAGGTTCGTGCTCAAAATAATAAGAAAGAAAAGATTTCTTTTTTACGAAGCGAGGGAGATACTTACGGCTATGATATCGTTCATCATAAAGGTCGAAGCTATGTTTGGGTGAAATTCGGCTCGCGCCCGTCAGGTGGTTATTCTGCGGTTCCCCAAAGAGTGTACTTTGTAGAAGGAAAAGGATATTATATTGCCTCAACATTGTATGAGCCTTATGGAAATGTGACAATGGGGTTTACTGATCCGGATTTTGTGATTGGATTTGAGAACAAAGAAAAACTTCCGATATTTTTCGGGGTGCCTGCGGAGAATGTGAGTGTAAAAGATCGTTAATTGACACAATGGATTCTTCTGTTAAATGCGAGAAATAAAGTTATCATACCGTTATTTTCGAAACGGCTGCGCTCGCTGACGAATTGAATTGGACGCTATCGTTGTTTGATGTATATTGAAAATGAAAAATAAAACATAGGAATTGTACCGACCTCAAAAGTTAGAACTAAAATCTAGCGATGGGAGGTCGGTATTTTTATGGAATTTCTTTTTTGTTTTACCTAAATGCTTCCTATGATATAATAATGAAGTTAGGAGTGATGATGGACTATAAAAATTTATATAATCAATATATGTATAGCTATCCGCACAAACGGACCTATTCGCTGATTGAGCGATTGGATTTGTCGGACTTCAAAAATGCTTTTGTCAATCGCACGATGGGACTTTATTTTCACATTCCGTTTTGCCGAAGCAAATGCGGATTTTGTAATTTGTTTTCCGTAACGAATGTTCGTCGGGAGGATTATTCCCGTTATATCGATGCAATAGAGCGACATTCCAAGCAAATGCGAGCGGAAATCAATTTGGAGCAAACCGAATTTACCTCCTTGGTACTCGGCGGAGGCACGCCGCTCATTTTGTCGCCACGCGAATTGGAGCGACTGTTTGTATTGGCGCAAGACGATTACCGATTTGATTTTGAAAAGAGATTTTCGGTGATTGAAAGCTCGCCGCGCGAAGTGAATCTCGATAAATTGAAATTATTGAAAAACCGGCATATCAAGCGAATCAGCATGGGGGTGCAATCCTTTGTCGAAGAAGAGCTGCGATTCTTGGAGCGGTTTGAGGAAAAAAATCAGACGCTTGAGGCATTGGAGCAAATTAAAAAATTTGATTTTGAAACACTCAATGTGGATTTGATTTACGGGATTCCGAATCAGAGCGCGCAAAGTTTTTTGTATTCTCTGCGTGAGTTGATGCGTTTTCAGCCGGAAGAAGTGTTTTTGTATCCGCTGTATAAGCAGGAGAACGCGAGATTGTATCATAAATTTGAAATGGATCATAAGCAACAGTATGCGCTCTACCAAATCGGGTGTGATTTTTTGAAAAGCGAAGGCTATTACCAACTGTCGATGCGCAGCTTTGCCAAAAAACCGGCGCAAAATGCGGATTGCGGTTTTGAAAACACCTTGTCGCTTGGCTGTGGCGGTCGCAGTTATTTTGACAATCTGCATTTTTGCGAGCCTTATGTGTCGGAAAAATCGGCATGTGAGTCGGAGTATCGGCACTATCTCGAGCGCGATGATTTCTTGGCGAATCTGTCATTTTATGATTTGAATCTCGATGAGCGGAAGCGAAAATACGCCATCAAAAATCTGCTTTATCAGACGGGATTGTCTTTGGCGGATTACAAAAAGCATTTCGGCAGCGAATTGTTGCAGGACTTCGGATTTTTGGAAGAATTATTTGAGACAAAAGACTTGACTTGTCGTGACGGACGGATTTTTTTAAGCGAGCAGGGGCTTGGCAAATCGGATGCAATCGGGCCGCTGTTTATGTCGGAGAAAGTGAAAGAAAAAATGTATGGAAACCATTTATTATCGAGGGTGGATTGATTTTTGCAATTTTGCCTGCTCCTACTGCCCCTTTGCCAAGCATCCGCCATCCCAAAAAATGATGGCGCTTGAAGAAAAATCCCTGCAAAATCTCAAAGCGCTTATTCAATCGACACAGGGGAAAGTGTTTTTGATGATGACGCCTTACGGAGAAGGGATGGTACATTCCTTTTATCAGCAGGCGGTCGCGGATTTGCTTTCGTCGGATAAAGTGGCGGGACTCGGCGTGCAAACCAATTTCAGTTGGAATGTGGAAGAATTTTTGAACAAGGTGGAAAAGGGACTGGAGAAATTGCGAATTTGGGCGACCTATCATCCCGAGTTTTCGAGCGTTGAGCATTTTGCACAAAAAATCAACAAGGCTTCCGAGCGGTTTGCCATTTCTGCGGGAATCGTTGCAACGACGGAGAAACGAAAAGAAATTCAGAATCTACGAAGCGCGCTGAATCCCGATGTCTATCTGTGGCTCAACGCGATGGACAGGCAAAAACACCGTTTTGATGAAAAACGAATTGAAGAATTGTTGTTGATCGACCCAATGTTTTCCTATGAATTTGCAGCATATCGGGAACATTTTTCAAATGATGAGATAAATTTTGAAATCTGCCGATCGTATGAAAATCGCTATGTCGATAAAAACAGACAGTCCAACCGATGCTTTTTCAAAAACAAGCAGGCGATTGCGAGCGATTGTCACAACCATCGGCTTTGCGATTGCTACTTGGGATATTCGAATTTCAAGCAGCGCAAAATGGTGAATTTTTTTGGCGAAGGGTTGCCGTTTCGCGTGCCGAAAAAAAGAAAAGTCCAAGCGATTTTCATCGACATTGACGGCGTAATGACAGGGAAAAACGGGAGGTTATTGCCTGATTTGGAAACGGTTTTGCGAGGACTTTCCGAGTGCGGCAGACTTTATGTGGCAACGGCGAGAAATTTGGATTCGGCAAAGAAAAAATTGAATAAGCATTGGCGATTTTTTGCAGGCGGAATATTTTCCGACGGGGCGTTGGTATTGGATTTTGAAAAAGAATTCGAGCGATATTATGCCATCGATGAGGCGGCGGATGCTTTTTTTGATTTGAAAGCAACTTCGGATTTACAAATTGCGGAAGAAAATCGCATATCGCTGCTTGAAAACAAAATTCGAAAGGATCGATACAAAACGCATTTGTTACGATTACAAATGCCGACGGGTCTTGGGAAAAAAGTGCAAACGGAGCAATGGCAAAGACGATTTTTTGCTGCCAAATGCTTCTTGCAACATCCAAAAGCAAACAAATGGCAAGGAATTCAAGATTTGATGGCGCTGAACGATTGGCAAAATGAGGAATTGTTTTTTATCAGCGACAATCCGCAGGACGATTGCGTGTTTGAGCAGTTGAGCTATACGGCAACTCCTTTTCACAGCAGAAAATCGGTAAATCGAAGTTTTTATATTCTCGAACTCCATCAGCTTTTGTTGGTGCTGGAGAAAAAGGATTAAATTGTAAAATCTCTAGGAATTACCACATATCTTTGATATACTGTTTACAGTACAGGTTTTATCCATGGAGGAACTATGAAAATTATATGCACAAAAAATTATGATGCGATGAGCCGACAAGCGGCAAATATCATTTCGGCGCAAGTGATTCTCAAACCGAATTGCGTGTTGGGATTGGCGACCGGCTCGACCCCGATTGGTTTATACAAGCGATTGATTGAGCAGTATGAGCAGGGCGATTTGGATTTCAGTCAAGTCAAGACCGTCAATTTGGACGAATACTACGGTTTGCCGAAAGACAATGAACAGAGCTATGCGTATTTTATGAGCAAGAATTTGTTTGACCATATCAATATTGACAAGAGCAATACGAATGTGCCGAACGGTTTGGCGAAGGATGCGCAATCGGAGTGCGAAAGATACAATCAGGTAATGGAATCGCTTGGCGGAATCGATTTGCAGTTGCTTGGAGTGGGTCATAACGGACATATCGGTTTTAACGAGCCGAGTGATGCTTTTGCAAAAGGAACGCATTTGGTACAATTGGACAAAAAAACCATCGAGGCGAATTCGAGGTTCTTTGAGCGAATTGAAGAAGTGCCGAAGAGTGCGATTACGATGGGCATCAAAAATATTATGAGCGCGAAGAAAATTTTGCTCGTGGCATCGGGAGAAGATAAGGCGGAAATCATCTATCAGGTGGTGACCGGAAAAATCGAGCCCTCAGTGCCGGCAACGATTTTGCAATTGCATAGTGATGTGACCGTCGTTGCGGATGAAGCGGCTTTGTCCAAAGTGATAAAAAATAATAAAGAGTTGATTTACAATATGAAATAAGGGGGCAATACTCCCTTATTTTTTGCTATAACTTGCTAATCAAACTTTTACAAAAAGGGTAGCCGAAAACAAAATATAGGTCTATAATATAATAGGAAAGTTTTGGAAAAACTTTTTTTGTGTATTTCTTTTTATTTTAGTGATAAGCGAAGGACTTGTTGTTTTCGTTTTAATTTTTAGGAGGAAAAATGGAAGATCGTAATATTGCATTAGAATTAGTAAGAATCACAGAAACAGCGGCGCTTGCAGCGGCAAAATTTATGGGAAGAGGCGATAAGAACGGAGCGGACGGTGCAGCGGTTGAGGGAATGCGCAAGGCTTTCGAAAATGTGAACATTCGCGGAGAGATTGTGATCGGAGAAGGCGAATTGGATGAGGCGCCGATGCTATACATAGGCGAGCGCGTCGGAACGGGCTACGGTCCAAGTTTTGACATTGCGGTGGATCCTTTGGACGGAACATCGTTGATTGCAAAAGGATTGCCGAATGCGATTGCGGTTATCGCGATGGCGAAACGAGGATGTATGCTCAAAGCGCCGGATACTTATATGGAAAAAATTATCGTCGGTCCGGAAGCGAAGGGCGTGATTGATATTACAAAATCCGTAACGGAAAACTTGCAGGCGGTTGCCAATGCGCTCGGCAAACCGGTGGATGCGTTGACCGCTACGATGCTCGATAGAGAAAGACATCAGGATATTATGAATGAAATTCGTGCGGCGGGCGCAAGAATCAAAGTGTTTAACGAGGGCGATATCGCCGGCGGTATCGCAACCTGTATGAAAAATTCCGGCGTGGATATTTTGTTTGGTAAAGGCGGTGCGCCGGAAGGAGTTATCACGGCGGCGGCGGTCAAAATTTTGGGCGGCGATATGCAAGGTCGTCTCAGTCCGATGAGTGAG
Organism: Filifactoraceae bacterium; assembly: GCA_041853585.1. Lineage (GTDB taxonomy): Bacteria > Bacillota > Clostridia > Peptostreptococcales > Filifactoraceae > JAUNKE01. The sequence continues at coordinate 19,215 of JBGZSM010000053.1, read as the reverse complement.
CATGAGGTGGAGCGTTGTCACGAAATGGGCTTTACCGATGAAGAAATTTCCCGCGTACTCACAATGGAAGATTTGGTAAGCGGCGAAGATATTTATTTTGCGGCAACCGGCGTAACATCGGGCGACTTTTTGAAAGGCGTTATCTATACGGGCGGCGGACGCGCGACAACACAATCGGTGGTTATGCGTGCGAGCACCGGAACGATTCGATTCATCGATGCAAATCATCGATTGGACAAGAATCAAATTTTGATTGATTTAATGAAAAGATACGGAGATAAGTAACAGGAGAGATTATGAAAGAAGGCTTGCTAAAACTTCAAAACGGAACGGACATTCGTGGGGTTGCACTTGAAAATGATAAAATGAGTGTGACTTTGGCTCAAGATGACATTCGGGCGATTGCTCGCGGCATTTTGAAATGGCTTGTGCAGGGAGGCAACAAAGCCAATACGCTAAAAATAGCGATTGGTATGGACTCTCGCGTAACGGGCGATTGGATTCGAAAATTGATGATTGACGAATTTACAAAGTATGGCGTGCATATTTTGGATTGTGGTCTAGCGACCACGCCGGCGATGTTTATGACAACGATTTGGGAAAATTATTCCTGCCATTGCGGCATTATGATTACAGCGAGCCATCTTCCATATTATCATAACGGTTTCAAAATTTTTACGAAAAAGGGTGGAACGCAAAAAAGCGATATCAAAGAAATTTTGACCTTTGCCACCGAGCTTTATGAGGAAGAGGTATCGGAAGAGTTCAAAGGCTCGGTGCGCGAAGTGAATTTGCTTGAGGATTATTCCAATTCAATCGTTCGAAGCATCATCAAGCAAACGGGGATGAGCAAACCGCTTGAGAATATGAAAATCATTGTCGATGCGGGCAACGGAGCCGGCGGTTTTTTTGCGGACAAGGTGCTTGCAACGCTGGGCGCGGATACCAAGGGCAGTCAGTTTTTGGAGCCGGACGGAATGTTCCCGAATCATGAGCCGAATCCGGAAAACAAAGAGGCGATGCATGCGATTTCATCCGCCGTCTTGAATCATAAAGCGGATTTGGGAATCATTTTTGACACCGATGTGGATCGAGCGGCGATTGTAACGGATGACGGAATGGAAATCAATCGAAACAGTTTGATTGCGATGATTTCGGCAATCGTTCTTCGCGAGCATCCGGGCAGCGTCATCGTTACGGATTCGATCACATCGGACGGCTTGGCGGAATTTATCGAAAAGCGTGGCGGAATTCATCGCCGATTTATGCGCGGATACAAGAATGTAATCAACGAGTCGGTTCGCATCAATGCCGAAGAAGAGCATAAATCCTATTTGGCGATTGAAACATCAGGTCATGCGGCGCTTGAGGAGAATTATTTCTTGGACGACGGCACATATCTGATTGCAAAATTGCTCGTGGAGGCGGCAAAGCTGAACCAAGAGGGCAAAAAATTGCAAAGCATTATCGCCGATTTGAAACATCCTCATGAAAGTGTGGAATATCGTATTAAAATCAAGGAAGAAGATTTCAAAAGCTACGGCAACGAGATACTTGAGAAGTTTAAGGATTTTGCAAAAACGCAGGGCTGGCAGTTGGTATCTCCGAACTTTGAAGGAGTCAAAGTGAGTTTTCCATCCGGCTGGTTGTTGATTCGAATGTCGTTGCACGAGCCGGTCATGCCGGTAAACATCGAGACGGATGTGCCGGATTTGATGGTGCAAATTGTGCAGCGCCTGAAAGATTTTGTAAAGGAGCAACATGGACTCGAATTTTAATTATGAACAAAAGCAGGAGCGCGCTCAGCGAGTCGATCAATATACAAAGGAAGAATATCAGGAGCTGATTAGCGGCGACAATGTGGAAACCGCGGAAGGCATCTTGGAAATTCTTCCGGACGGTTTCGGTTTTTTGCGCGGAGACAATTATCAATCGACGGAAAATGACATCTATATCAGTCCGGCGCAGGTTCGTCGTTTTAATATGAAAACGGGCGACAGAGTGTGCGGCGTGATTCGTGAGCCGAAAAACAATGAGAAATTCAGAGCCATCATCTATGTGAAATCCGTCAATGGAATGAGTTTGGAGAATGTGCTCGGACGAAAGGATTTTGACAGACTCGTACCGGTCTATCCGATGGAGCGTCTGGTTCTCGAGAACGGACGCGACAATTTGGCACCGCGGCTCATCGATATGCTTTGTCCAATTGGAAAAGGGCAGCGCGGAATCATCGTTGCGCCGCCGCGAGCCGGAAAAACGAGCATTTTGAAAAATCTTGCGAACTCGATTTTGAAAAACAATCCCGAGGTGGAATTGATGATTCTGCTTGTGGATGAAAGACCGGAGGAAGTGACGGACATTCGCGACTCGGTCAACAGCGATGTCATCGCATCGACCTTTGACCAAGACCCGTCGAATCACATCAAGGTGACGGAGATGGTGCTTGCTCGTGCCAAAGGTTTGGTCGAGATGGGCAAGGATGTCGTAATTTTGATGGACTCGCTGACTCGTTTGGCAAGAGCGTATAATCTGACCATCAGCCCGACCGGTCGCTCGCTGTCGGGAGGACTAGACCCGGGCGCGCTCTACGGACCGAAAAACTTTTTCGGCGCCGCGCGCAACATTCGGGAAGGCGGCTCGCTGACGATTATTGCAACGGCGCTCGTCGATACGGGCTCTCGAATGGACGAAGTGATATTTGAAGAGTTCAAGGGAACGGGCAATATGGAATTGGTGCTCGACAGAAAACTTGCCGAGCGACGAGTTTATCCGGCGATTGACATTTACAAATCGGCGACTCGAAAAGAAGAACTTCTGCTCGATGAGCGGGAGCTGGAGTTGAGCGTCGGACTTCGCAGATATTTTGGACAAAAACAGTTGCAGGAAGTGATGGAAGATATGATTTCTCTGCTTAAAAATACAAAGACGAATCGGGAATTTACCGAAGTGGTGACAAAAACTATTCTCAAAGATTTATAAAAGGGTGGAAAGGAGCCGGTTATGCATTTGAATTCATTTGACGAAGTGAAGAGACTGACTTCCGAAATGGTGGCAATTCCGAGCATCAACAAGGAGCCTGACGGAGAAAGTGCGGTTGCAAAATATGTATATGACTTTTACAACTCGCTGGATTATTTCAAGGAATATCCGCAAAGAACCAAGATGTTTCAAACCAAGAATGATTTTGTTGTACGACATTCGACCTATGCCTATGTCAAAGGGACTAAAGGCAATTCAAACCGAACTTTGATTCTGATAGGGCATATCGATACGGTCGGTGTCGATGATTACGGTACGATACGGGAATATGCGTTCAACACGGAGGAGCTTCCGCAAAAATTGCGGGAAACTTTTCAGCTTTCCGAAAGCGTGATTCGGGATATCGAGTCGGGCGAGTATATGTTCGGGCGCGGTGCGCTGGATATGAAATCGGGCGTGGCGGGGCATATGTTTCTGATTAAATATTTTTCAATGCATCCCGAAGAATTGGACGGAAATATCATCGCTATTGCGGAATGTGATGAGGAAGATAATTCCAAAGGCATTATTACGGCATTGGACGAATTGGTCGAGCTCAAAGAAAAAGAAGGCTTTGAATACATCGCCTGCATCAACTCCGACTATTCGACCGATTACAATCCGGGCGATGAAAATCGCTATATTTACTACGGAAGCATCGGCAAATTGCTGCCATGTTTCGCAGCTTTCGGCAAGGAGGCGCATGTCGGTCAGGCATTCGGCGCGCTCGACCCGAATCTGTTGATTGCGGAAGTGACCAAAAATATGTCGCTCAATACGGCGCTTTGCGATATTGCGCAGGGCGAGGTGACCATTCCGCCGATTTCGTTGAAGCAGACGGATACCAAAATCGGCTATACGGTTCAAACCGCATTGTGCGCGTTCTCTTATTACAATTTTTTCACGCATGGCATGAACCCGAGACAGGTGATGCAAAAATGTGTCGAAATCGGGGAGCAATCTTTTGAAAATGTTATACAATATTTGAATGAGCAATATCAAAAATTTTGCTGTTTGAGTAAGGTGGAATTCGTGCCGCTTCCTTGGAAGAGCAGAGTATATACTTGGGAGAGTCTGTATCGCGAATTGGTGGATGCATACGGCAAGGAATTTGAGGAGCACATTCATCGTTTTGCCAAAGAGCTTCACGCCGAGCAGCCTGAAATGGATTTGCGTCTGTTCAGTTTGCGCGTGGTGGAGGAAGCGTGGAAATGGCAGGAGAACAATTCGCCGGCGCTCGTTTTGTTCTACGGCTCGATTTTTAATGCGAGAATCGAAATGACGGGCAACACGCAGAAGGAGCAAAATTTGCTGGACGCGGTTGAAAAAGCGGTAGAGATCGTTCGACCAAAGAGCGAGCGCAAGATAAAAACGCGAATGTTTTATCCCTATATTTCGGATTCGAGCTTTATGGCGCTATGCGACAAGTTGGAATCTTTTGATGCCGTGGCGCAGAACATGCCTTCTTGGGGTACAAAGTATTTTCACGACATCGACAAGATACTGCAGATAAATGTTCCGGTGGTGAATATCGGAACTTTCGGACGCGATGGGCATATGTTGACGGAGCGCGTCGATATGCGGCATACCTTTTTGAATGTGCCGAATATCATTTACCACACGATTCGAAATTTGTTGAATTGATATAAGAAAAATGGAAATGGGCGGAATCTTATAATCTCGCCCGTTTTTTTGTATAGAAATTTTTATATGAAATGCAAAACGGAATTTGGAATTGTAAATTGAAAAAACGACATGACAGTCTGAAATTTTTTACACGCTGTGCTTCTTTGAGGAACATCGGCTTCTTTGCCTTTGATTTCGCCATACAAATAGTTGTAAAAAGTGGGCGTATATAGTACAATTAAGGGTAAAGTAAAAATATTTAGGAGATACATTTTGGATAGATTACAAAAGATTTTGGGCAATGAAAAAATCCTGCTCGGTGAGCTGATGAAAAATCACACAACTTTTCATATCGGCGGTGTAGCGGATATTATGGTGTTGCCTACGACGGAGCAGCAAATTATCGACATCATTCGTTTGTGCAACGAGCTCGGGAGAAGTTTTTTCATTCTCGGGGGCGGCTCCAATATTTTGGTATCGGACGACGGAATGCGGGATGTGGTCATCAAGCTGTCGGAGAATTATTCCGCTTACGAAATAGAAGACAATCGCGTGCAAGCCGAAGCCGGCATTCGATTGTCAACGCTTTCGAGCAAAATTTTGGATGCGCAGCTTACGGGTTTTGAATTTGCGAGCGGAATTCCGGGAACGGTCGGCGGCGGCGTATATATGAATGCGGGTGCGTACGACGGCGAAATGAAACAAATCGTCAGCAAGGTTCGAGTAATCGACCGAGCGGGAAATACCAAGACATATAATAATGAAGAGATGCAATTTTCTTATCGCAAAAGCAAGGCGATGGAGAATGGAGAAATTATTACGAAGGTGGATTTTACACTTTCACATGGCAATTATGATGACATCAAGGCGAAGATTGACGATTTGACCAATCGTCGAGTGAGCAAACAGCCGCTGACGGAATACAGCGCCGGCTCCATGTTCAAGAGACCGGTCGGGAATTATGCGAGCAAGCTGATTGAAGAAGCGGGGCTCAAAGGTTTTTCCATCGGCGAAGCGAAGGTGTCCGAAAAGCATTCGGGCTTTGTTATCAACAAGGGCGATTGCAGCTATGCGGACATGGTGTCTTTTATCGAAGAAGTGAAGCGTCGCGTGTATGAACATTCGGGCGTGATGCTGGAAGAAGAAGTGAGGATTTTAGGGAAAAAATAATGAAAGCTTTTGCAGAGTACCATTCGCATACGATTTACAGCGATGGGAAAAAGACAATGGCGGAGATGGTGGCAGAGGCGCATCGGCTGGGTTACGAAATTTTCGGGATTTCGGACCATGGGTATAAGCATGGTTTTTTCGGCGTGAAGTATCATGAATATCCGAAAATGCGCGATGAGCTCAACCGATTACAGGAGCAGTATCCGAATATGAAACTGCTTTTGGGTGTCGAGGCGAATATTTTGGATGACAAAGGCACCATCGATGTCGATGATTATATTCTAAACTATGTGGATTATGTGATGGCGGGTTATCATTTCGGTTCCAAACCGGCGGGGGTAAGAGGACTTGCCAATCATATCAATAATTACAGCAAGGTCTTTTCGCATAAAGAAGTGGAGTACAATACCAATGCGCTCATTTATGCGATGAAAAATAATGACCTTTTTATTCTGACACATCCGGGGGACAAAGGGGAGATTGACACCATCGAGGTGGCGAAGGTTGCCGAGCAGACCGATACGGTACTTGAAATCAATGCAAGGCATGCGCATCTTTCGCTCAAACAATTGATGGAGGTCAAAGATTTGGATATCAAATTTTCAGTAGGTTCCGACGCACATAAATTGGAGCATCTGCCGCTTATTGCAGATGCGATTGACCGTGCGCAGATTGCGGGAATTGATAAAAGCCGAATTATTAATGTGAGATGACGGAGGAGAAATGAGATTTGTAATTGTGACGGGAATGTCGGGCTCCGGCAAGAGTGAAGTGATGAGTGTCCTTGAGGACATGGGTTATTACTGCATCGACAATCTCCCGCCCGAGCTTATTCCGAAAATTTTTGAGCTGAGCACACAGTCGCAGGGAGGACTGGAAAATGTTGCGCTCGGCGTGGATGTTCGCGGATATAAATTCGTGACGAGCTGCAAAGCATCGCTCGAATTTATCGAGGAGCAAAACTATCCGACGGACATTCTGTTTTTAGATGCAAATGATGATACTTTGGTGAGACGATACAAGATGACACGCAAAAGACATCCGCTGGAGGTCGAAGGCGATGTGCTGTCCGGCATTCGTAAGGAGCGCGCGCTGCTTGCGGACATCAAAGCGATGGCGGATTTGACATTGGATACATCGACGATGGCGGTCAAGGAGTTGCGCGGTCGGATTTTGGAAATTTTTAAGCTCAGCGAGAAAAAGAAAAATTTGACGGTATCGCTGACTTCTTTCGGTTTCAAACATGGCATGCCGATGGCGGCGGACTTGGTTTTTGATGTGCGATTCTTGCCAAATCCTTACTATTTGGATTCGCTCAGAGAAAAGACCGGCGACTCTGCTGAAGTGCGTGAGTATGTGATGAATTCCCCGAAGAGCATCGAATTTTTGGATAAGCTGACGAATATGATTCAATTTTTGTTACCGAATTATGAGGAAGAGGGCAAGAATCATGTTCAAATTGCGATTGGATGCACCGGTGGAAAACATCGCTCGGTCACTTTTGTCAATTTGCTCTATGATTTGCTCAAAGACTCGGAATACAATGTGTTAAAAAATCACAGGGATATTGAAAAGAGATAAATATGAGTAAAAAAGTAGTGGCTCTCGGCGGTGGAACGGGTCAAGGAAATATGCTCAGCGGTTTGAAAAAGTTTACCGACCAAATTACAGCGATTGTAACGGTGGCGGATGACGGCGGCGGCTCGGGCTTGATTCGAAATGAAAATCGAATGCTTCCGCCGGGGGACATCCGAAATTGTTTGGTCGCGTTAGCGGATATGGACCCGCTGACGGAAAAACTGATTCGACATCGATTTGAAAGCGGCAGCATCAAGAATCAAAGTTTTGGCAATCTGTTGATATTGGCGTACTATGAAATATTCGGCGACTTCGAAAAATCCATCAATTATGTGGGCGAGACGATCGGAGCGAAAGGCAAGGTGGTGCCGTCCACGAGGGAGCATATTCGATTGGTGGCGAATTTGGAAAATGAGAATGTAGCAATCGGCGAGTCCAATATCGCGGCGATGGCGGTGGCTCAAAAGACCGAAATCAAAAGCTTGGAACTTTTGCCGACCGCCCCTAAAGCAACCAATTCCGCAATTGCCGCAATTGCCGATGCGGATGTGATTGTAATCGGACCGGGGAGCTTATACACAAGTATCATTGCCAATCTGCTGATTCCGGAAATCGCACAGGCAATCATTGACAGTCCGGCGAAGAAAGTTTTTATTTGCAATATTATGAGCGAGCATGGCGAAACGGACAATTTGGATGCTTGGGGTCATTTTGAAAAAATACGCAAGCATATTCCGCATTTGATGGTGGACTATATTCTCATCAACGATGGGAAAATTGTCGGCGAGGTGCAGCAGCAGTACGAGTCGGACAACAAATATCAGATTATGTACGACGAAAGTCAGCGAGAGAAATTTGAATCCATCGGCATCCAAGTGATTGTCGGGGATTATGTACGAATTACGGATATCGGTCACATTGTGCATGACAGCATCAAGGTATCCGAGGAAATTATGAAATTGTAAATTCAAGTAGGAGGTAGCATGAGAGAGGAAGTCAGCGCGGGTGGCGTAGTCGTATTTGGCAATGCTATTCTTTTACTGAGGAAGTATAACGGCGACTGGGTGTTGCCGAAGGGCAGGGTCGAAGAAGGCGAAGAGCTTGTCGATGCCGCCAAGCGTGAAGTGAAGGAAGAGACAGGCGTCAAAACCGAAGTAATCAAATATCTGGGCGAGATTCATTATACCTACAAGGACAATTGGGACGATACGAAACGCGTTCACAAAATCGTGCATTGGTATATGATGAAATCGTCTGATTTGCATGCTCGTCCTCAAAAGGAAGAGGGTTTTATCGACGCGAAATACATTCCGATGGACAAGGTAGTGGATATGATTCGCTACGATGACGAAAGAGAAATCGTCAAAGTGGCGGTTCAATGGATAAAAACAGGAGATAATCATGTCATTTTCAGCAACGGTAAAAAATGAATTGGCTCGAATTCTGCCCGATGACCGAGCGGCACAACTCGCAGAGCTTTCAGCACTTCTGCGAACGACGGGTGCGCTCAAAATCGTCGGGCTGAATAAATTGGCTTTTTCCGTTTCGACGGAAAATCCGGCGATTGCTCGAAAAATTTTTTTACTTATCAAAAATTGCTTCGGCATCAATGTCGAAATTCAGCTCGGCGCCGGCAGCGGACCGAAGAAGTCGAAACTGTATCTTCTGTATGTGAGCAATGAGCAGGGCGCAAATGAAATTTTGGAGCAAATCGGCATCATTGAGATTGCCCAAGACGGCATTCATTTTTTGGAAACGCTGCCGAAGAAAATTATTTCCAAGCAGGAGAGTCGGCGCGCATTCGTTCGCGGCGCATTCCTCGGTTGCGGCTCGGTCAACAATCCCGAGCGATTGTACCACATGGAATTTGCGATTACGGACATCGATTTCGGCAAAAGATTATCCAAACTGCTTCTTTCTTATGAAATCACCGCAAAAATGATTCCGCGCAAAAATATGCAGGTGATTTATATCAAAGATTCGGAAAAAATTTCCGATATGCTGAGTATTATGGGGGCACATAAGGCGCTTTTTCACATGGAAAATGTGCGTGCGCAAAAGCAGATTCTCAACGATATCAACCGCGTCATGAATTTCGACACGGCGAACATCAACAAGACCATCAGCACAGCGCAGCGCCAAATCGACAGCATCAACTATATTATCGAAAAAAAAGGGATGAATTATTTACCGGAGAATCTGCGTGAAATCGCGCAGCTTCGATTGGAATATTTTGAAGAAAATCTCAAGGAGCTTGGGCAACGCATGGACAAGCCGCTCGGCAAATCGGGCGTGAATCATCGGCTCAAAAAAATTGAAGAGATTGCGGAAAAGCTCCGAGCGGAGCAGGAACACAGCTAAGGAGGAGTAAATGAACAATGTATTTGATGTGCTGAAGGAACGAGGTTTCATCGCACAAATCACTCATGAAGAAGAATTGAAGGAGGCATTTGAGCAGGGCAAGCTCACCTTTTATACGGGATATGATCCGACGGCGGATTCGCTTCATGTCGGACATTTTCTACAAGCGATGGCAATGCGACATTTACAAAATGCGGGACATCGACCGATTGTACTGATCGGGGGCGGCACAACGATGATCGGCGACCCGTCCGGCAGAACCGATATGCGAAAGATGTTGACGCAGGAAGATATTCGTGCGAATGGCGAAAGATTCAAGGAGCAACTGTCCCGATTCATCGACTTTTCCGACGACAAAGCGATTATGGTCAACAATGCGGATTGGTTGTTGGGCTTGGAGTACATTCCTTTCCTTCGTGAAATCGGAACCGCGTTTACGGTGAATCGTATGTTGCAGGCGGAATGTTACAAATCCCGAATGGACGCGGGACTTTCGTTCTTGGAATTCAACTACATGATTATGCAGGCTTACGATTTCTTGAAGCTCTTTGACAATTACGGCTGCGCATTGCAGCTCGGCGGGGATGACCAATGGTCGAATATTTTGGCGGGCGCGGATTTGATTCGTCGTAAGCGAGAAGGTGCGAAAGCATTCGGCATGACCTTCAATCTGTTGACCACCTCCGACGGCAAAAAGATGGGAAAAACGATGGCGGGTGCGCTTTGGCTTGACCGTGAGAAGACATCGCCATACGATTTTTACCAATACTGGCGCAATATTGAGGATGCATCGGTGGAAAAATGTTTGGCATTGTTGACCTTCCTGCCGATGGATGAAGTTCGAAGACTCGGCGCATTGGAAGGAGCGGAAATCAATAAGGCGAAAGAAATTTTGGCTTTTGAAGTGACCAAATTGGTTCACAGCGAAGAAGATGCGCACAAGGCGCAACAGGCGGCGCGAGAGCTTTTTGACAACAACAAAGGCGCGAGTGCCAACGCACCGACGCTGGAAATCGCGCGAAAAGAATTTGAAGAAGGCATCAGCGTCATCGATGCGCTCAAAAGGACCGGACTCGTCAAATCCAATTCGGAGGCGCGAACGCTGATTACGCAAGGCGGAGTCAGTGTCAACGAAATCAAAATTACGGATTTTGCAGCGATGTTGTCCGATGAACATGTAAAAGACGACATCATTTTGATAAAAAAAGGGAAAAAATCATTCTATCAAATTAAGTTGGTGTAAAGGAGTTTGACATGGCGAAAAAAATAGTGGAGGCTTTGACCTTCGACGATGTGTTGTTAGTACCGCAGGAATCGAGTGTTTTGCCGAAAGATGTGTGCATCAAAACCAAGTTGACGAACAAAATCGAGCTCAACATTCCGTTGATGAGTGCGAGCATGGATACCGTTACCGAGCATGAAATGGCGATTTCGATGGCGAGACAGGGTGGAATCGGAATCATTCATAAAAATATGTCCATCGAAGAGCAGGCGGGCGAAGTGGATAAGGTAAAACGCTCGGAGCATGGCGTTATTACCGACCCGTTTTTCCTCAAAAAAGACAATACGATTGAAGAAGCGGATGCATTGATGGGCAAGTTCAGAATTTCCGGCGTGCCGATTGTCGATGACAATCACAAATTAATCGGCATCATTACCAATCGAGACATTCGTTTTGAAAGTGATTTTTCCAAGAAAATTGAAGAATCGATGACATCCGAAAATCTCGTGACGGCAAAAGAAGGTGTGTCTTTGAGCGAAGCACAGGAAATTTTGCGCAAAAATAAAATCGAGAAATTACCGATTGTAGATAAAAAAGGAATTCTAAAAGGGTTGATTACAATCAAAGATATTGAAAAGAAAATTCAGTATCCGGATTCGGCAACCGATGAGAACGGTCGTTTGCTCTGCGGGGCGGCGGTCGGCGTAACCGAAGATATGATGGATAGAGTGTCCGCATTGGTGGAGCACAAAGTGGATGTCATCGTTATCGATACAGCGCATGGACATTCCAAAGGCGTGATTGAAGCGGTCAAGAAAGTTCGCAAGAAGTTTCCGAAACTGCAAATCATCGCAGGAAATGTTGCGACCAAAGAAGCGACTCGCGCACTCATCAAAGCCGGAGCGGACTGCATCAAGGTCGGTATCGGACCGGGCTCCATTTGCACAACGAGAGTCGTAGCCGGCGTGGGTGTGCCGCAAATTTCGGCAGTTATGGATTGCTATGAAGAAGCGTCGAAGCACAATATCCCGATTATTTCCGACGGTGGTATAAAATACTCGGGCGACTTGGTAAAAGCGATCGCATCCGGAGCGAGCGTGGTAATGCTCGGCTCATTGCTCGCGGGAACCAAAGAAGCGCCGGGTGAAACCATTTTATACAAAGGACGCTCCTACAAATCCTATCGTGGAATGGGCTCTTTGGGCGCGATGGAAAAAGGCTCAAAAGACAGATACTTCCAAAAAGATGCGAAAAAATTGGTGCCGGAAGGTGTCGAAGGGATGGTTGCATACAAGGGAGAAGTTTCGGATATTGTATTCCAAATGGTCGGCGGACTTCGAGCAGGAATGGGTTATTGCGGAACGAAGAATATCGAAGAGCTCAAAACCAATTCCGTATTTGTCAAAATCACCGCGGCGGGACTTCGCGAAAGTCATCCGCATGATATCACCGTAACCAAAGAAGCACCGAATTACAGCACACAAATCAGCGAGTAATTCACGATGGAAATTGATTTTGTAACAGAAAAGGGAGTTTATGGAAAAAGTTAATGACAAAAAAGCGATGGACGAGCTGAAAAAAGGATACGAAAAAGCAAAAGAAATGCTGCAAGACCATGACAAAATGGAAAGATTTTTGCAGAAACTGGAGCAAAAAATCAAGCTGATTCCTTTTGCGGGCAAAAAATTATCCAAAGTTCCGATTATGGCAGCTTTAATCAACAGCTATGTTCACAAAGAATACACCGATATTCCGATGGGCACGATTATCGCAGTGATAAGCGCCTTGATTTACTTCGCGACCCCGATAGACATCGTACCCGACAGCATTCCGGTTTTGGGATATTTTGATGACGCGGCGGTTGTCAAAACCTGCTGGAATATGGTGGAATCCGATATCAACGACTACCTTAAATGGCGAGACGAAAACAATCGTACAATCGAATTTTAAAATACAAAACCTAAATCGAAACCGCAAAACAAAATTCGAAATCCAAATCGAAATGGTAAAATGAAATTCGGAATTTAAAATGCGATTTAAAATTATTAAATGCAATTTGATTTTGCGCTCTAGCAGAAATTCGACAATCGAGCAGCAATTCAAAAATCGATTTGAAATTCGAAATCACGCCAACAAAAATGGAAAATCGAAACACAAACGACAACTTGGCATTTGTATCATAAAAACATCAAGGATAGAAGGAGAATAAAATGAAAAACGAATTAGCCCTGATACTCGATTTCGGCGGACAATACAACCAACTCATCGCAAGACGAGTTCGTGACAACAATGTTTACTGCGAAATTTATCCATACCATTTGAGTATCGAAAAAATTAAAGAACTAAATCCCAAAGGAATTATCTTTACCGGAGGGCCAAATTCGGTCTATGAAGACGGTTCGCCGAAAGTAGCCCCCGAAATCTTTGGATTGGGCATCCCAATTTTAGGAATTTGCTACGGTATGCAAATCATGACACAAATGCTGGGCGGAAAAGTGAGTACGGCAAAAACTCGCGAATTCGGAAAAACGACAACCCATATCGTCAAAGAGTCCGCACTTTTCCAATCGACACCGAGAGAGCAAAAAACTTGGATGAGCCATGTAGATTATGTGGAAGAAATGCCCAAAGGATTTGAAAAAATTGCAAGCACTTCCGATTGTCCGGTAGCGGCGATGGAAAATGCCGCAAAAAAATTCTACGGCATTCAATTCCATACCGAAGTCGAGCATAGCGAATACGGCGAAGAAATCCTAAAAAACTTCCTCGATATCTGTCAGTTCAGTCGAGATTGGTCCATGCAAAACTATGCAACCATCGCGGTCAATGATGTGAAAAACAAAGTCGGCGACAAAAAAGTTCTTCTTGCGCTATCGGGAGGCGTCGACTCATCTGTAGTTGCAGCGGTGATTTCAAAAGCCGTCGGCGACCAACTGACCTGCATTTTTGTTGACCACGGCTTGATGCGCAAAAACGAAGGCGATGAAGTCGAAGCGGCATTCAAAAATTCCGGAATGAATTTTGTGCGCGTTGATGCTGAAAAAAGATTTTTAGATAAATTGGCAGGCGTTTCCGATCCGGAGAAAAAACGAAAAATCATCGGTGAGGAATTCATCCGCGTGTTTGAAGAAGAAGCGAAAAAAATCGGAGCAGTTGACTTTTTGGCACAGGGAACCATCTATGCGGATGTTGTAGAAAGCGGCGCCGGCGACGCGGCGGTTATCAAAAGTCATCACAATGTCGGCGGCTTGCCGGAGCATGTCGATTTCAAAGATATCATTGAGCCACTGAGAAGTTTATTCAAAGACGAAGTTCGAAAACTCGGACTCGAGCTCGGTTTGCCGGAGTATCTCGTTTGTCGTCAACCATTCCCGGGCCCGGGACTTGCTATTCGTGTGATGGGTGAAATCACGAAAGAAAAGCTCGACATTTTGCGCGATGCGGATTTTATTTTCCGCGACGAAATTGCCAAAGCGGGCCTCGACCAAGAAATCAACCAGTATTTTGCCGTTTTGACCAACACCAGAACCGTCGGCGTGATGGGCGATTTCAGAACCTACGATTATACTTTGGCACTTCGCGGCGTTCGTACCACCGACTTTATGACAGCCGACTGGGCACGAATCCCATACGAAGTCCTCGACAAAGTCTCCACACGAATCGTCAACGAAGTCGACCACATCAACCGAATCGTCTACGACATCACCAGCAAACCCCCAAGCACCATCGAGTGGGAATAACAGAAGCGAATATGTTGCTGTTACAAAACCGTTGAAAACAGTGAATTTTACCGATTGAACGGTGTAAAAAACTCTTGAGTGATACTGTTTTGATACTAAAAAGTTGAAAAAGCAGGTTCAAAAGGGAGTTGTTGAATTTAGATGAATTGTTTAAAAAGCCTTCCATCGTTTTGGAGGGAGGCTTTTGTGGAAAGTAGATAATGGTATATTTGAAGTTGTAGAGGAGGTATAAATATGGGATTTTGGATCTTTATGTTCATTATTACATTATTAATACCTGCTGCGTTATTATTAACTTGGTATTTATGCCCAAAGTTCAAAACGATTCATAATGCAAGTGGGTATAGAACGAAACGGTCTATGAAAAATCAAGATACATGGGATTTTGCACAAAAATATTGTGCAAGAATGTCGCTATATATGTTTTTTCCTTCGTTGATATTGGCAATTGCAATTATGCCTACAGTGATTAGTAAGTCAATTGATAGGATAGGGTGGATAGGACTTGGTATTACAATAATTCAAATGATAAGTTTTGTTGTAATTATGATATCTACTGAAAAAGCTTTAAAGAATACCTTTGATGAAAGTGGAAACAGAGTGTAAAACAACTTCCTATTTATAGGGAGGGATAAATCCCGGTTTCGTTTAAATCTTCGAACAATATAAAAGACAAAGCACATGACTTTAAGAGTAAAATCTTTCAGCTATGTGCTTTTTTTCTGTACTTATTTTATATCCGGTGGAATCTTAGCGGTTATGCCTTTTTTATAGAATTTCACATTGCTTTCTTCAAAAGGAATGTAATCTTTTTTCAGGCTGTCAGGATAGTTTGCCTTCCAATCCTGCAAGGCTTCTTTCGTAATTTCATTATTCTCATATTTTTCTTTCATTTCCTGCCACTGTTCAAGCATATTGCGGATTCTGAGAATAGCTTCGCTACCGAAATATATGCCTGTGGTAGTGTAGTCGGGATCTTCATCATTTAGAATAACAGGACGGATTTTCACTTCAATGCTGTCATCCAGCTTAAATAAAAACCGCATTAAATCATGTTCTGTATAAGGATAATCAGGTTCTTTCAAATATTCTTTGTTTACATGTAGTGCAGCGGAAATATTTTCCAAGACATCATCTTTAGGAGTACGAATATCAAGTTCGTATTGTCTTATTCTTACATCATCTAAATGGATTCTGTCCCCTAATGCTTTTTGAGTAATTCTCCTTAGTTCACGAAATTTCTTTATCAATTTACCCAAACTCAATTTAGACACCTCCTTAGGAGCAAATTTGTTTCTCTTTTAATAATATAATCGAAAATAGGGAAAAACACAATAGAAAAATAAAATTTATAAAAAGTATTGACAGAAACAAAAAAGCTACTTATAATCTAAAATAGAAACAGAAACAAATATGTTTCTAAAAGAAAGGAGGAAAGTACGATGGAGAAATTATTTCTTACTTCAAATGAAGTTGCCGATTTATTAAATGTATCGCAGCAACAAGCCTATAAAATTATCCGAGATATGAATAAGCAGCTTGCTGAACACGGCTTTCTTATCCTTAGGGGAAGAATCAATAAGAAATATTTTATGGAACAAATCTACAAGGCGAAGGAGGGAGAATAATGCCTGCATATAAGGATGAAAAAAGTGGAAAGTGGTTCGCTTCATTCTATTACAAGGATTGGGACGGACAAAGCAGAAAGAAGCTGAAAAGAGGGTTTGAAACCAAGAAAGAAGCAATTACTTATGAGAGGAATTTTACGGTAAAGATGTCCGGTTCACTCAATATGCTCTTTGAAGATTATTTTGAACTCTATAAGGCTGATGTAATAGGAACAATAAGGCTAAATACTTGGATGACTAAAGAACACATGATAAGAACAAAAATTTTACCGTTCTTTAGCGGTATGAAAATGAGTGAGATTAAGCCTGTTGTAGTAAAGAAGTGGCATAACGTACTCTTAAACATTGAAAATGCGGAAGGAGAAACCTATAAGCCGACCTATCTTAAATCCATTCACGCACAGCTTAGTTGTATGTTCAATCATGCAGTTAAATATTACGGATTAAGGCAAAACCCGTGTAAGGTAACAGGACGAATAGGAAAGCATAAGAGTGATGAGGAAGTGGAGTTTTGGACGAAAGAGGAATACCTACAGTTTATAGAAACTGTTAAGGACAAGGATATTTCATTTTATGCTTTTGAAATTCTTTATTGGACAGGAATTCGATTGGGAGAATTGAGAGCATTAACAAAAGCTGATTTCGACTTTGATAAAAAGACGATGCGAATCAGTAAATCAGCACAGAGAATTAACGGAGAAGAAGTTATTACCGATCCGAAAACACCGAAAAGTAAAAGAACAATTATGCTTCCGGATTTTTTAATCAGGGAACTTAAAGACTATTTTCTGAAGATTGAATACTTTTCAGAAGATGAGCAAATTTTTCCTAAATGCAAAACCTATTTCAATAAGGAAATGGAGCGAGGAATAAAAAAGTCGAAAGTTAAGAAAATCAAGCTTCACGCATTGAGACACAGTCATATATCGCTGCTCATAGAAATGGGCTTTACACCTGTTGATATTGCGGCAAGAACAGGACATGAGAGCATAAAGGTGTTGATGGATTACAGTCATATGTTCCCCAATAAACAGGTGGATATGGCTGATAAATTGGATAAGGAGGGCGAATACAGTGAAAGCACCGAAATTTCCAAGTTATGATGAGGCGGTTAATCGTAAAAAGAAAAAGCCCAAAAACTTGCTGAGTAAAGAAGAATGGCAAGCTTTGGAAGAGGAAAGAAAACAAAAGGAACGAGACAAAGGTAAGCGATTTGCTAATCACAGGAAAAAGGATGTAACCATAGCATTCAGAACAAATCAAAAAGATAGAGAGCTTATTTTCAAAAAGATTGCGATGTCCGGACTTAGTAGACAAGATTATATGACTAATGCCATCCTTAATGCTCCGATAAAGGTCTTTGCTACAAGAAATGTCATAGACAGTTGTAAAGGTGAGTTACAGGAAATTTTATCAGAACTGAAACGAGTGAAGCAGTACGGAGAACTGGATGCGGGTTATAGGCATGAATTGAAAATGATTACTGAAATAATAGAAGCGGCAATACAAGAAAAAAGCCTTTAGCCAAATGACTAAAGGCAAGATGAAAGTACAACTTGGTATTTCATCCCTGACAAGATTATTTTATCAGGTTGTACTTCCATCAGCAATATAAAGATTGGAGGTTACGATGATTAACAAGGAAAATTACTTACAAAATATTCCGATTGAATTAAGAGAATACAAACAGTGGCTATGGTTTAAGAAAATCAGAAAACAGGGTTTGAAAGGTAAGGAAAAAATACTGAAGCTTCCTGTGAGTCCGATTACATTCAAATCTGATGACTGGAATAATAAAGAACAATGGGCAGATTTTGAAACAGCAGTTAATAATATAGAGAGTAGTGGTTGTGACGGATTGTCTTTTGTGTTAAGCAGGGATGATCCGTTTGTGTGTATCGACTTGGACAATGTGGACAATAAAAAACTTGAGATGTTTATAAATGACTTTAATGATACTTATATCGAAGTATCACAATCCGGAAGAGGGTTACACATTTTTGTAAAGGGGAAAATAGAAAAGAGCTTTAATAACCAACTTGAGAAAGTGGAGATGTATCAAGAAAACAGATGTATTGCTATGACAGGTAATATTCATAAATTTGAGAACTCAAGTGTACGGAAAATCATTTCAAAGCAAGGCGAACTTGATAAATATTATAGGTTGTTTGCACCTAAAGACAGCATTAGAAAAAAGATTTTGACTTATCAGAGGTCAAACAGTGTTCCGGAAACGAATAAGGTTATAGAAACAATGTGCAGGTATAACGCAAAAGCAAAGGAATTATTTGAAGGTTCTTATACAAGCGGTGATGCGAGCAAAGACGATTTCAGGCTGATTCTTTTCTTGAACAGTTTTACACATGGGAATGCGGAAATGATGAGAGAAATTTTTTTACAATCGGCTCTTAACAGAATTGATGATAGAAGCAAAAGAAGAACCGAAGAAGGATACCTTAGATATTTAGATGAGAGTATCAACAAAGCGGTAAAGAAAGGCTGGGGGCAGTATTGGGAATATAACTATCACAAAAATAAAGGAGGTCATGCTCTTGAATAATTGGCTTAAATTTGATGATGTGGAGCTTAACGATTATTTGAATCGTGAGCTTGAAATCACAGACAAAGGACAAGTCAAAAGTACAGCAACCAACCTAATTACTGTGTTAGTTAATCCCTCTTTTTGCAAAGAACAATCCATTATATCAGGGAATATATTCTTCGATTCATGCAGCAGGACGATTCAGTTTTTTGGGAAGCTAAAAGGAGAAAATCATTCTGAATTGGAGATAAGAAAATGGAATGACCATATGACTAATGTTCTTGGAGTTGAAATCGAAAGAGAATTCGGAATCAAATATGCTAAAAACAG
>JBGZSM010000052.1:0-4666 GCA_041853585.1 Filifactoraceae bacterium | reverse complement strand
GCGGGTCATCTCAACAGCTATTTTTTTATTGCTTTTTTTCCCTGACGGCGTTATAATAAAGTACATCAATCGATGAATCTTTATGGAGGTACAGCAATGAAAAAGCATATTAAAACACTAACTACCAACAATTTGAAAAAAGATGCAGAGAAAAAAGGTTGTGGCGAATGTCAGACATCCTGTCAGTCAGCGTGCAAAACTTCTTGTACAGTAGCCAACCAAGAATGCGAAAGATAATTCTGCATACATAGCCGAGGCTGCTGCTTCGGCTTTTTTATTTTTTCAATTCCTAGTTTGTCGGTATGAATTGCTGGGCGTTGATTGATTTTTAATTTGATTTTACTAAAAATCTATGGGAAGAAATGTGACATCATTGAAGGAGGATTTATGGTTTACGAAAGTATATTGGACTTGATTGGCAGAACACCATCGGTGAGATTAAATAAAATTGTGGATGAAGATATGGCGGAGATTTATGTGAAATTGGAATGTTTTAATCCGTCAGGTTCGGTGAAGGACAGAGCAGCGCTCGGTATGATTCGTGACTTGGCGATGGCGGGCAAATTGCCGAAGGGCTCGACCATTGTGGAGCCGACGAGCGGAAATACCGGAATCGGGATTGCGATGATCGGTGCGGTCAAAGGATATAAGGTTGTGCTCACAATGCCCGATACCCTTTCCGTCGAGCGCCGAAGAATGCTTTCCGCATACGGTGCGGAGCTCGTTTTGACCGAGGGCGTAAAAGGAATGAAGGGTGCGATTGAAAAAGCGCAGGAGCTGGTGGAGCAAGAAGGCTATATTATGCTCAGCCAGTTTGACAATGCCTCCAATCCTAAGATACACAAGCATACGACGGCGATGGAAATTTTGGACGACTTTTCGAATCTCGACGCAGTAGTTGCGGGCGTCGGAACCGGAGGAACTATCAGCGGCGTGGCGGAAGGATTGAAAAATGCGATGCCGAATATTCGAATCGTAGCGGTTGAACCGGCGGAATCCGCAGTGCTTGGCGGGGCTTCTCCGAGTCCGCATAAAATTCAAGGAATCGGTGCGGGTTTCGTACCGGGAAATTACCATTCCGATTTGATTGATGAAGTGATGCCCGTTGCGGAAAAAGAAGCATTTGAAATAACAAAAAGATTGGCAACCGAAGAAGGAATTTTTGTCGGGATTTCATCGGGAGCGGCGGTATGGGCGGCGATTCGGGTCGCAAAAAAATTAGGGAAAGGCAAAAGGGTACTGGCGATTTTGCCGGACGGCGGCAACAGATACCTTTCGATTGACGGGTTGTTCTAATGAATTCGCTGAATGAATTGCTTCAATTTTATATGCAAAACGACCCGGCTGCTCGAAATAAAATTTCCGTATTTATCAACTATCCCGGAGTGCATGCGCTCATCAATCACCGGATTGCCCATTTTTTCTATCATCAAAAGCTCTTTTTTGTCGCGCGATTCATCTCGCAGATAAGTCGGTTTTTTACAGGAATCGAGATTCATCCCGGCGCACAAATCGGGAAAAATCTTTTTATCGACCACGGCATGGGAGTTGTTATCGGGGAGACGACGCAAATCGGAGACAATTGCATTATTTTTCATCAGGTGACGCTCGGCGGAACCGGAAAGCAAAAAGGAAAACGCCATCCGACGATTGGGAATCATGTATTGCTTTCCGCCGGCTGCAAAGTGCTTGGGCCGATTCATATCGGCGACGGCGCCAAAATTGGGGCGAATGCGGTTGTTCTGAAAGATATTCCGGCGGGCGCGACGGCGGTGGGCATTCCGGCGCGAGTTTTGAATCCGCAAACGGAAGAAATTTCGCAATGGCCATTGGATTATCAAATATAAATGGCCGAAGATTTATCGGCTTTTAGTAATTGATTTCAGCTAAATTTGACATCAACTGCGCAATAAATTATAATAGAAATTGATTGAGAAAAATGAAAACGGAGGGTGTATGAGGCTGTATAATACGCTGACTAGGCAAAAGGAAGAATTTGTTCCCATTCAGGAAGGGAAAGTGAAGATGTATTCCTGCGGGCCGACGGTCTATAATTATTTTCACATTGGAAATGCAAGACCATTTATTATGTTTGACCTGCTCCGAAATTATCTGATATACAAAGGCTACGATGTGACTTTTGTTCAAAATTTTACCGATGTCGATGACAAGATAATCAATCGGGCGAATGAAGAAGGGGTATCGCCTTTTGAAATCGCCGAGCGATATATCAAAGAATACTTTGTGGATGCGGATGCTTTAGGAATTCGACGCGCCGATGTTCACCCGCGTGTGACGGATAATATTCCGGAGATAATCGATTTTATCCAAAATTTGATTACAAGCGGATATGCCTATGAATCGGAAGGCGATGTTTTTTTTGACACGCAAAAATTCAAAGACTATGGAAAATTGTCGCGTCAAAATTTGGCGGAGCTCAACTTGGGCGCACGAATCGATGTGAACTCCAGCAAAAGACATCCGATGGATTTTGTACTTTGGAAGAAAAAGAAAGAAAATGAAATCGGCTGGGAGAGCCCTTGGGGTGAAGGCAGACCCGGTTGGCATATCGAATGCTCGGTCATGAGCCGAAGATATTTGGGTGATACCATCGACATTCACTCGGGCGGACAAGATTTGATTTTTCCGCATCATGAAAATGAAATTGCACAGAGCGAGGCGAGAACCGGAAAGCCTTTTGCGAATTTTTGGATGCATAACGGATTTATCAATATTGACAATGAGAAAATGAGCAAGTCGCTCGGGAATTTTTTTACCGTAAGAGAAATCAGCGAGCAGATGGATTTGGAAATCGTTCGATTCTTTATGCTCAATGCACATTATCGCGGACCGGTCAACTATTCGAAGGACTTGCTCGACCAAGCGAAAGCGGGTATGGAGCGATTGTATAATGCGCGTGATATGCTGGAATTTGTGATGAGCAAAAGACAGGAAGAATTAGATGAGGTCAAAGAGCAAGCGCTGATTGCGCAGGAAAATGAGCGTTATTTGAATCTCCAAAGACTTCAACATGAGTTTGACGAAGCGATGGATGACGATTTGAATACGGCAAATGCCATTACGGTCATTTTTGAATTGGCTTCGCTGATTAACGAAGAGATCAAACAGGAAGTTTCGCTTCATTATTTGAATCTGGCGCATGAACTTTTCTCGAAGCTGACCTCGGTGCTCAATATCATTCAAAAGCGCTCCGATATTGATGAGCAAAAGATTGAAGAGTTGATTGCCAAGCGTGCGGAAGCGAAGAAGAATAAAGATTTCAAAATGGCCGATGCGATTCGAGATGAGCTCAAGGCGATGGGAGTGGAGCTCTTGGATACGAGAGAGGGCACTACCTATAAAGTGATTTCGCAGTAGAGAAAGAAGGCTTTTATCAATACAAATCAACTGTTGGACAATGGACAAATTCGGGCGATGAATCCCATTGTCCTTGCATACATAGGTGATGCGACCTATGAACAGAAAGTTCGATATCAAATTGTGACAAAGTTTCCAAACGAGAAAATCAATGCATTGCACAAAAAAGCGGTATCTTTTGCGAAAGCGGAAAGCCAGGCGAAAGTGTTGCATGCGATGAAAGAAAAAGAAATGTTGACGGAAGAAGAATGGTACTTTGTCAAAAGGGGACGCAATGCCCAATCCATACCGCCCAAAAATGCAAATGTGGTAGACTATCGCTATTCGACGGGATTCGAAGCGATGATTGGTTATTTGGCACTGAGTGGGAATATAGAGAGAATAGAACAGATTGTAGACTTTGCTTTTGGGATCATACTAGGTGATTAAACTCAGACAAGGAGAACAATATGCAAGCTTTGGAATTTGGAATTTTGGACAAAATTCAGGTGATAAAAAATCCCCTATTGGATAAACTGATGGTCATCGTCTCCGGGATTAACAATTATGCTGAAATGTGGATTGTCATCGGAGTGATTTTGTTTGCTTTTTATTATCGAAGCACTAAAAAACAAAAAAAATATACTCATATGTATCTTATCGGTGTAGATGATAATCAGCATGCAGCGGGGCGTGGTGAGAAATCGCAGCTCAATATCGGGGTGACGGTGTTGCTTTCAATCTTGATATCCGCCATTATCGTCAATATGGGAATGAAACCCTATATTGCAAGAATACGCCCGTACGATGTCAATACGGCGGTCGATATCATCACTTCACCGATGAAAGATTTGTCTTTTCCGTCGGGACATTCCTCCGCCAGCTTTGCCGCGGCAACCGCAATTTTTCTGTGGAACAAAAAAATCGGGGTAGCGGCTATTTTGCTCGCATCGATTATCGCGTTTTCGAGACTGTATCTCTATCTGCATTATCCAACCGATGTTTTGGCGGGAATTTTGATAGGAATTGTCTGCGGATTGATTGCGCGATTTATGCATCGATATGTGGTGGAGAGATTTTAATTTTTAAAAATGAAATTCAAGAGCATGGCAGAAGCCATGCTTTTTTGTTGTCTTTTATTTTTCATCGCCTCTCATTCGTTTTCTGAAAGGAGGCGATTTCTTATTGAATTTATAAAACCTGAAATCGAAAAAAATGTTTCAGTCAGCACGGCTCCGCCCAACAGATATCCGAATTGCAAACCGATTACGGTGATAATCGGAATCAATGCATTTTTAAGAGCATGATG
>JBGZSM010000051.1:0-46138 GCA_041853585.1 Filifactoraceae bacterium | reverse complement strand
TTTGCTATTATCTGTGTTATACTTAGAGTGGGTCATGTGGATACTCCTTTACTGATTTTTTGGTCGAACTTAGTATACAGTATCTTCATGACTTTTTCTATACTTATTTATTACTATGCATTTGATTTTACAACTTACCAGTTGATTCCGGGTTCTGAATGAATTGCTTTTTCTAGCGTTCTTTTTGCTAAATCGGCGGTTATATTTCTATCCGTTATACTTGCGACAACACTTCGGTCATATAAGTCGATTCGTACAGTTATAACGCTTGCTGCCATCAGTTAAGAAAAGATAGGTGAAATCGATGCACCACTTTTGGTTGATCTCCTCTGCATGAAAATCCTGATTTAGTTTGTTTTCGTATACTTTGTGAGCAATACCTCGTTCGTATGCAGGCTTCTTTTTTCTCGAGATTGAGAACAGCTGCATTTCAACATTCATCTACTTATGAACCGTTAAACGACTAATGCTATATCCTTTACGAATAAGGCAAGCATGCATGCTTCTGTAGCCATCTACTCCGCTGTGGGCGTGGTAGATTTCTCCAATGGTGTCTTTGATTTCTTCTTTTCGTCTGTGATAATCCGCTTTTCGCTTTTTGAGATAATTGTAGTATGCATTTGGGCAGATACGAAACTTTCTCAGAAGCCATCGAAGTCCAAATTTCTTGTTGTATTTCTGAATAAATCGATAAGCCGCTAATCGATTTCCTTCGCAAAGAATGCCGCCGCTTTTTTAAGAACTCATTTTCCTTTTGGAGTTCTGTAAGTTGTTTTCTGAGCTGTAAATTCTCCTTCATGTAATCATAATCGACTTTGGCTTCTTCATTTGTTTGGCATTCTTCGCGGAATTGTTTGACCCAAATAGAAATGCTTGCTTTGGATACACCAGTATTCTTCGGCAAGTCTTTTGAAGTGTCATTCTCATTAGAAAAAAAGACAATCTTCTTCTTGAATTCCAGTTGATAGTTTCGACTCATTTGTAATATACCTCGTTTCCTCCTAAGATTATATCTTATTAGGTCAAGTCGTTACAACTATATTTTATCACAACACACTAACATATCAAGGCTTTTTCCCAATCGTTGTAAAAAGTTAGTAAACTTAGCTATACAGCTAATAGATATGTTTAGAAATTCAATAGTTGTGGGGATATTTTGTTTATTTTAGTATAAAAAGTATTATGAACGGACAAAAATCAGATTTCTGTACAAAAAAACAGCTTCCTCAAGCATCGAATTTAATATCCGTACACATGCCGAAAGCTGTTTTATTTCATGAGATTACTTCTCAATCATTTTAAGAAGGATTCCACCATACTGAACGAACAATGGTGCAAATACAACTGCAACGATTGTCATCAGTTTGATAAGAATGTTGATGGATGGTCCGGATGTATCCTTGAACGGGTCGCCAACCGTATCTCCAACAACTGCCGCTTTGTGTGGCTCAGAACCTTTTCCGCCATGAGCTCCACCTTCAATATATTTTTTCGCATTGTCCCATGCTCCACCGGCATTGGACATCATAATCGCCATCAAAACTCCTGAAACGAGTGAGCCGCCAAGCAATCCGCCAAGAGCTTCCGTTCCGAGCAACATTCCGACTGCAATCGGACTTGCTACCGCCAAGACGCCCGGAATAATCATTTCTTTAAGAGCTGCGGATGTAGAGATGTCAACGCATTTTGCATAATCCGGCTTCGCTTTTCCTTCCATGATTCCCGGAATCTCTTTGAACTGTCTTCTTACTTCTTCAATCATTTCAAATGCCGCTTTACCTACCGCTTGCATTGTAATCGCAGAGAATAGGAATGGCAACATTCCGCCGATTAGCATACCGACAATTACCGCCGGCTTTGTAATGGAAATTGCTGTAAGATTCGTTACCGCTGTATAAGATGCAAACAACGCCAACGCTGTAAGCGCTGCAGAACCGATTGCAAATCCTTTACCGATAGCCGCTGTTGTGTTACCAACGGAGTCCAACTTGTCGGTAATTTCGCGCACGGAACTTGGAAGCTCGGACATCTCCGCAATACCGCCGGCATTGTCCGCAATTGGTCCGTAAGCGTCAACCGCAATCGTCATACCTCCGGTTGCAAGCATTCCTACCGCAGCAAGTGCAATTCCGTAAAGTCCCGCTGCCCAATATGCACCAAGAATGCCAACGCAAATCAACAGTACAGGAATTGCTGTCGATTCCATACCGACTGCAAGACCGGAAATAATCGTTGTTGCCGGACCGGTTTCAGATTGGTCCGCAATCTTTTTAACATGTTTATAATCTGAAGAAGTATATACTTCCGTAATTTGTCCAATCAAAGTTCCTACAAGCAAACCAAATACGATCGCCCAAAAACCTTTTAGTGTTCCAAGCAACATATTGGATAGGAAGAATGCTCCGACAATCGTAATCGCACCGGAAACATAAGTTCCCATTTTTAGAGATTGTCCAGGGTCTTTTCCATCGCCACCTTTTACAAAGAAAGTACCGATGATGGAAGATACGACACCAATCGCTGCAACAAGCAATGGGAAAAGCGCTCCGCTTTCACCGTAAGTTGCTCCCTGCGCATTGGATGCGATGATTCCAAGTGTAATTGCTCCGATAATTGAGCCCACATAAGATTCAAAAAGGTCCGCTCCCATTCCGGCAACATCACCGACATTGTCTCCTACATTGTCCGCGATAACCGCCGGGTTTCGAGGGTCGTCTTCCGGAATTCCTGCTTCAACTTTACCGACAAGGTCCGCTCCGACATCCGCCGCTTTTGTGTAGATACCGCCGCCTACACGACCGAAAAGCGCAAGCGATGATGCACCAAGTCCGAATCCTGTAAGAATTGTCGCCGCTTCAATTAAATCTTTGCCAAGTACGGAGGTAAGTATAACAAAGGATGCACCTACTCCCAAAATACCCAAGCCGACAACACACATTCCCATAACCGCTCCACCGGAGAATGCTACGGAAAGTGCTTTGTTCATTCCGCCTTCTCTAGCCGCATTGGCAGTACGAACATTCGCTTTGGTTGCCACCTGCATTCCAAAGAATCCCGCCAAAGTAGAGAAAACTGCTCCTATCAAAAAGCTCACAGCAGTCGGTAAATTGATTCCTACTGCCAGTACCACAAATAATGCTACGATGAAAATAGCCAGCGCTTTGTATTCTCTTGCCAAGAATGCCATCGCTCCTTCGTGAATGTAAGATGAAATTTCTTTCATTCGGTCAGTTCCGGGTGCAACTTTGTTGATTTTGCTTGCCAAAAGCCACGCAAAAACTAAGGCACCAAGCCCTACAGCCGGAGCCAAATACATAAAATTGTTCATGATAAATGAATTCCTCCCAAAATACAAATTATTTTTCGGTGATTAATACACAGTGACTAATACGATTGAAAGAATTAAGAATAAAGCTCCTAAAACCGCCGTAACTTTTCTATAAATTGCTTCAGCTCCCGTTGCCTGATTGCCGGAAAGTTGTTCCGATGCTCCTGAGAAAATACCCATTCCGCCTTTGTTTCCTGACTGAAGTAAGACCGTAATGATCAACAAGATACAAACGACTACTTCAAGAACCAATAGAAATGTCTTCAACTTTTTACACCTCCTACTGCTAAAATTACCATAAAATTATACCATATATTGTAAAAAATGTATATATAAATCAGCATATTCCCAGATTTTCCACCAAGATTTTGTAAAACGCAAACTCATGCCAACAGTAAAAAATGAGCATAAAAATCTCCATTCCCTACAAGCTATTCAGAAAAGGAATATTGTTAATCGGCTGTTCAAAAGGTATCCGTATCCGATTTTTACAAAGGAGCTTCTCGTAAAAATGCACTCCAAGTCGAAACTTGAAGTGCATTCCTATTACATTGCAGTCGCAAAACCTTCTTTGTGAATAAGTTCAATGGCTTTATCCATTTTCGCTTCATTCACCAAGATGATTGGGCCGGTACAGCCCATTCCGCTCTCTGCATAAATTCCGTTTTTCCAAAGCATATTTACCGCATCGTCCAAATCCATGATATCTACTCCTGAAATTTGGCCGGTAACAATTTCTTTCGGTGGAGCTTCAACTTTTTCAGGTGCTGCGGAAGTTTCCTTCTTCGCATTGTTTTTGTCGATAATGCTCATCCAATTGATTTTGTTCAGCTTTTCATATTCATCATGTGCAACTTGGTTAATATTTCCCTGTGAAATATCAAATGCATATTTCAACGCATTCGCAATAACCGGCGCACCGGATGCTCTTGAGATGATAAGGATATTTCTGTTGAATCCTTCGCCGATTCCCGGTCCATATCCGTATCCCGCCACTTCGTACTCTCCACCGGAGCTGAATGATGAGAACATCTTCATAAG
This sequence comes from Filifactoraceae bacterium, assembly GCA_041853585.1. Classification (GTDB taxonomy): domain Bacteria; phylum Bacillota; class Clostridia; order Peptostreptococcales; family Filifactoraceae; genus JAUNKE01. The sequence goes on along the minus strand of JBGZSM010000051.1, from coordinate 41,769 downwards.
CACATTACCTGTCAATGAATCCGTTACCATAACATCCGGAGTTCCAAGAAGAAGGTCGTTTCCTCTCATAACAACACCGCCGTCGGAGCGCTTGGATTCTGTAAAGTTGATGTCATATCCCGCTGCTTGAATTTCTTTTAAGATTTTCTCTACAGTACGAGCACCGTCCAAGTTCAAAATACCGACAGTCGGATTCTTAATGCCGATTGCTTTTGCTGAAATAATTCCGCCAATTGCATTTTTAACCATCGCTTCAATACGATTGGAAGAAGAAGTTCCCGTTGTTGTTGCAATAATAAGCTCTTTACCTTTTGCAGGAGTTACTACTCGCCCAACAGTCGAAACACCGATTGGGAAATTGTAATGCATGGTAACACAAGCGGAAATTTCGCCTGAGTCCAATTTTTCTTCCATGATTTTATACATTTCGTCTTCACATTCCGTTTCGTATGTGAAAAGTCCGGTGTCATTTTTTCTTCCGATTAGTGCAATATCCAGATTCGGATAAAGTTTTTTTGCAAGCATTGCCCCTTCAAGCAATGTGCCTTCACCATGCTCACTGCCGAGAGTTGTAAGCGCTACTCTCTTGCCGCTTGCAAATGAACCGCTCTCTATCGCATTTGCAATATCTTCAAACACTTTAGCTATTGTTTTGTTCATGGTGACCTCCTATTCAGCGAGGCTTTGAGCAAGTTTTCTCATAGCTTCAGCAACTAAAGTTTTTACAAGTTCTTGTGAAGAAGCACCTGCTGATCCTTCTTCTTTACCTTTGTTTGCCTCCATTACAAATGAAACGCCATCAAATAGATTTGTCATTCTTCCTAAGAACAATGAACCTTTTCCAACGATCATAACACGGTTAAACTTGCCTTCTTTGAACTTGTCAATTGCGTATCCGACAAATGGAACTCCTGAAGGAATATGTCCTTGAGTCGGTGCGAATCCAGGCATACCATGTACTTTTCCGAATTCAGCAAGCTGAGCTTTCTCAAGTTCTCCTCTTTTTACACCGAGAGCCGCAATCATTTTGTAGTTTGCCTCAGGCACATCGCCCGCTCCCGCCAATTTTGTGATATCCGGATTTTGCATCTCAACGGAGTATTTGTCAATATCCGTAATTTTGATATTTCCGTTATCCAAAGGCTGTGTAATAAGGGCTGTGATAACCGCCTGTGGTGAAGAACCCGTTCCAACTGTATGACGACCTACCAAATCCGTATTCATGTATGGAGAAACGCCATCGTCTTCCGATACTAAAATCGCAAATCCACCCAAAACATCCTCCAATACAGGAGCACCTTTTTTGATATGGTCTTTTGCGTTCATTCCAAGTTTTGCAGTTGCTCCACCGGCAACTACAACTACATTCTTATATACGCCGGATTTTACAAGTGATGATGCAGAAATAACCGCATGTGTTGGAGCCGCACAGAATCCACGAAGGTCGGAACCTGTCGCATTAACAAATCCGCTGCACTCTGCAATTGATTTTGCAAAGTTACCACCGCCACGCTGGTTCATATCACCGCAAGCTTCTTCCGAGCACTCGATTACATATTCAACGATTGCCGGGTCGATTCCCGTAGTCTTTACAAGATGTCTTGCTGCAAGAACACCGGACGCTTTTACAACAAGGTTCTCAAACATTACATGCGCTGTAAGGTTTGCGTCAACATCATGTGCTCTTTTTACGCATCCTACCAATTTCCCTTCATGCTCAATCGGCTCGGAATGCTCTTCTTTTACAAGTTTTTCAATCAGATCTTGCTCTTCGCCCTCTTTCATAGCGGCAACATCCGCCTCTGTGAAAATAGGGTCGTTTTTCATTACTTCAATTGCTCTTGCAGTAAATTCCTTGCTCAATTTCACAAGGTCAAATGCGTCAACAACTTTCATAAAAGCAATGAATTCAAGCTGTGGCATAATCTCTCCGTATTTACCATATCTGGATGCACCTTCCACTTTTTTGTCATACCAAGGTTGTGCAATTTTTTCAAGGTCATCCGGATATAAATTTCCGATATAAGATTGGTTTGGAGGGTAAGCAACGACATCTTCATAACTTCTGAAGTTGTTTTTTACTTCCTTTAGAAAGTCTGAACCCGGATTTGTTTTCAGTTCAACCTGTGTGGTTGTTCCGTTGTTATAAATCATATCCGGAGTGTGCACAAGAACATAGCTTGCGCCTTTTAAAACCGCTTTTGACATAATGTCCTCCTGTATAGTTTTTTATTTGAAAGTAGATGGGCTTTAGGACCCATCTACTTTTAGAAACTAATCTTCAAATACTGTTTGAGTGTGAACCTCAGTTTGCAAAGCATCGAGAGCCTTAAGAGTAAGTTTTCTTCTTAGGCTGTATTCTTCTTTTGCATCCAACGCAGGATTTCCAAGTGGATGAGGAATTGCAATAGTTGGGATAATTCTGTTTGCTCCAACTGTCAATGAAATAGGAACTACTGTACACATGTGTACTACCGGAATACCGGCTCTCTCTATTTCTTTTACCATCGTTGCACCGCAACGAGTACAAGTACCTCAAGTAGAAGTAAGAATAACTGCATCTACTTTGTTAGCCAAAAGGTCTTCTGCAATTTCAGCCGCAAATTTTTTCGCATTTGCAACCGCTGTTCCATTTCCTACTGTTGTATAGAAATAATCATGCAACTTTCCGATAACACCTTCTTTTTCAAGGTCTCTTAGAACGTCAACAGGAATGACTCTATCTGAATCCTGATTCGCATATACCGGGTCATATCCACCATGCGCGGTTTCATGATCAACTTCAGTCAGATTGTCAAACTTAGAAATGTCATATTTTCCGTATTTTTGAGCTGAAGATGATTCGATTCTGTCCGGATTTCCTTTCGGAACAATTCCTCCGGATGTTACGATAGCAATTTTTGCTTTCTTCATATCAGCTACTGGCTGATTTGGAGCTACTCTGTCAAATGCAGGCATTGGATACTCAGTTGTAAACTCTTCGCCTTTAAGTTTCGCAACAAGCATATTTACTGCTCGTGTTGCTCCTCTTTCGTTCGCGAACATATTTATACGAACGCCTCTTTCGATATAGCCTTCTTCTGCCGGAGTTCCAATTTCTGCACCGCTCGCAACTTTTTGTGCAAATTTTGCAATAGCCGGAAGAGCCTTTCTCATTCCTGCTGCTGAATCTGCTGTGCGCACAATATATAGCTCTTTTTTGAATACATCAACTCCAGGGTTCTCGTCATACATCGCAGTAATTACCGGAATGCCCAATTTTTGTTTTACCATAGTACATACGGTACCACAAGCCATTCCGTATCGTCCTGCATTGAATGCCGGTCCTGCAATCAGCATATCCGGATTTTCTGCTTTGATAAGCGAAAGAACTTTTTCACTAGCTGCTTCAAGATTTTCGTTGAAGTATGAGTCACCACATACGATAGTCGCAACTATTTCAACATTATCTCCCAGACTGCCTTGAAGTTGCACGCTGATTGGCGGTAACGCTTCAAGTTTAATCGGTTCTTGTCCCGCTTTTTCTTCGCCACCGATTCCAGCATAAAACTGGTTAATATAGTGGACTACTTTAGTCTTTGACATTGAATCGCCTCCTATAATCCAAGATTAGAATTTACCGAATTCGCTTCTAATATTTTTCATTTCCTCAATGATCTCATCTACATTAAGAACCATTTCCATCATACCGATTTGCTCTTCAAAAACATCCGCATTCACTTCGTTTTTAACTTCCGGCTCAACTGCATGATATACTGCAAGTCCTAATGCCACTCCTGCAAGTGGTCCAGCAAATGTTGGGTCTCCTGCAGTTACTGTTTCAGCTGCTAGTCCAGCAGCCTCGGCTTCCGCTGCACCTATCAAAACCATTACATTCTCAGCACCATATTGGTCAGCTGCATCCTTAACTCGTTTTTGGTTTTCTAGGTCCATCGCGCCAGCCGCGGTTCAGACAAAACATTCTGTTGATGCGTAGATTACTTCTGCCGGTGTTCCTTTTAGGCACTCCTCAATTGCCTGTCCGGGAATACCGTCTCTATCGCCAATGATAATTACTTTTTTTCCATCAAAAAAGCCCATAGTATCCTCCTAATTTCTCTTTAATTTTTTGTTCTCTAATCTTAGTAAGTTCTAGCTGTTAGATATCCAAAACCAACCTCTGATGTAGCACCAGTGATTGCCTGAATCTCTACTTGAAGCGATCCGTCAGCCTTAAGTGACCCTGCAAATCCTCCGGCAATTGTGTCAACATATTCTATATGTCCAATTACCTTATCCAATTTTGGAAGATCGATAATCATATTTGCATTTCCGCCGGTAACACAAGCATCACCGGATGGGTCGGAGTCTGCAAGAGATTGAGATGCTCCATCTCGTCCCGCATACTCGTCGGTTACTATTACAGTCTTGATTCCTTTTGCAGAAATCTTTTTGCAGTTCATCATCAAGTCAGTATCCGGATTTCCGAATCCTTCCTCAGAAATGATTACCGCATCCACACCCAAGTACTCCGCAAGTTTAGCAGACCAGTTGGAAGATCTTTCCTTGTCCGCAAGGTACACATTCTCGTTTGTAATGATTACTCCCAAGAAGTTGTACTCTTTTCCATGCAATTTGTAAAGGTCATGGATAATCGGGTTGTTCATATGAACATAAGTTGGGTTTTTATCGCAAGCAGATACGCAGTTTCCTGATACAATCGCTCCATCCATTACTTCTGTCGGATAAATAATTGTAGGAACGATTTTCTTTGCATCTACTCCGTAAACATAAGTGTCATGCAACAATCCTTGTGTTTGAAGCATGTATACATAAGCTACCTTTGGAAGATTAGGGTACTCGGCAATTTGCTCAAGCAAAGGCTTTGTTTCGTAAGTGTGTACTTCGTCCGGCTTAACATTTCTTCCCGCCTCACCAAGATATTTAGCAGTTTTGAATCCTACCAATCGAACCGCTTCTTCGTGTGCGTGCTGTAACAATCCGTCAACTACTTCAGCCTTTACAACAAGGTTGCAAGTTTTGGAGAATGGAGTGTACTCCGCTCCAGGTCCTGTCATGTCAATGATTCCTTCCTGGAATCCTACAATTCTTCCTGTTGTAACAACAGCTGCTCCTTTAAGAACATGAGTCTTTCCTGAGCCGACTACATCAACTTTGCTAAGGAAGCCCGGGAAAACTCCTCCGTTTCCTTCAACCTTGACGCGTGGCTCGATTACATCCTTAACCGGAGTGATTCTTACGCTATCGCCCGGCTTAGTAATGAAGAACTCAACAGATTGAATGTGCTCATCTTCTTTCAAAATGTTAGCAAGCTCATCTTTGTTTACATACAGAACACCTTTTTCAACCTTTGTCTCACTGGCAAACTGTATATCGTTTATGAAGATATTTCCAACTTCTAAACGCATTCTACACCTCCTGATTTAATTAGAATAGCAATTATACATATTTTTTGATCATTGCTTCGATGTTGGCAACTGTAGCATCGTCTTTTGTAAGTTCATCGACTTTGCTACCGTCTTTGTAAATTGCAATCGTTGGCAGTCCAAGAACTTTCTCTTTGATTGCAAGTCTTCTTGCTTTTGTAGAGTCCATCTTTCCGAATTTCATCTTTCCGGCATACTCTTCAGAAAGTCTTTGAACATCAGGCATCAAAGCCTTGCAAGGCTCACAGCTTTCACTCCAAAAGTCAACAAGAACATATCCTTCCGCTTGAAGAACTTCTGCTTCAAAATTATCTTTGTCGAAAATAATCATTTTACTCACCTCCAAAATAATTAAAACTCGTTATCTTCAATATATTTCTCTGCCATAACCGCTGCGATTGCTCCATCAGCTGTTGCAGTTACAACCTGTCTTAAAAGTTTTTCTCTACAGTCTCCCGCTGCAAAAACTCCAGGGTAATTTGTTTCCATCAATTCGTTTGTCTTAATGTATCCTGACTCAGCAGTAGTCACTTTGCCTAAGAAAATATCTGTGCTTGGTAGATATCCTGTAAATACAAAGATACCAAATGTACCGAATTCTTCATCCGCATCATACTGCTCAAGCTCATTGGTTTTTGTATCCTTGAATACTACGGATTCAACAATACCTTCTCCTTTGATTTCTTCAACGACAGCATTCCACCTGAAATCAATTTTAGGATTTGCGAATGCTTTTTCCTGAATTGATTTTGCAGCACGAAGTGCATCTCGTCTATGAACAATAGTAACTTTTTCAGCAAATTTTGTTAGATAAATCGCTTCTTCAACTGCAGAGTCTCCTCCACCGATTACGAATACTTGCATATCTTCAAAGAATGCCGCGTCACAGGTTGCACAGTAGGAAACTCCTTTTCCTGTAAGCTCTTTCTCTCCCGGTACATCCAATTTTCTTGGGTTTGCTCCGGTTGCGATAATTACGGATTTTGCAAGATACTCTGTCCCGCTTTGGCAAACAATTTTCTTGACCTTGCTGTCGAAATCAAAGCTCACTACCGCATCCTTTACTCTTTCAGCACCGAATTCTTCAGCTTGCTCAACCATACGAGCGATTAGCGAAGGACCGGTTGCCTCATGAATAGAGCCCGGATAGTTTGCAACTTCATCCGTAGTTACGATCTGACCACCTGTTTTGTCTTTTTCAATAATAAGTGTGCTCAATCTTGCTCTCGCTCCGTAAAGACCCGCTGCAAGACCTGCCGGACCGGCTCCTATGATTACTAAATCATAAATCTTTGACATTTTTACCTCCTAAGTTATTGCATTTTTGATTAAATCTAAATCTATTACCATAAAATCATCTAAAATACTCTCCGTCCACAACGGCGTTTTCAAATCATTTTGTAGCCTGTTATATACTTCTACTGCATTGCCAATCAATTCTAAAGATAACATGTCCAAACTCTGCTGCTTTTGAATGGCTATGGATTTATAGGGAGTTTCGTTAGGCTTGATACTTCCGGATAAAGGATGGGTAAGCAGATGATAGTTCAGATGAATTTTTTTTCTGGTTTCATCCAGCACATCACCGTATCCGCCATCAACAAAAATCACCGGATAGTTTAATTCTTCGAAAAAGGTCTTTGCTTTCGGATTGTTTGTTATGATTATGGAATTCCTTTTCATGCTTATCGTTTTCCTTATAAATAAAAAAATAAGGGAATCGCGCCTCGATTCCCTGTAAAACCAGAGTGCTGTCAAAGCTACGTTCTTTTACCTGAGAATTTCACCTGATAATTGGCAATTATCGGCTTGTCCCTTCGGTGGCTATTGCTCTCTCCCTAGCTTATCGTACAACTTAGTATTGCATTTCAAAATGTTTCTCTCTATAATTCATTTTAATATAAAAGCAAAAAAATATCAATAGAAAAAACATAAAAAGTATTACTTTTTTATATTCGAGCTTAACAAAGTTTAACATTTGTTTTTCATCCAGCTCATATCAGATTTTGAGGTTGAATTTGTCGTATTGCTTCAAAAACTGCAACACAAACCGTATTGGATAAATTGAGCGAGCGAATTCTCTCCGACGGCAGCATCGGAAGCTTTACGAGTTGCTCTTCATATTTTTCACGAATCGTCGCGCTGAGCCCCGCCGTTTCTTTTCCGAAAATCAAATAACAGTCTTTCGGATATTCAACCTCGGTGTAAAGACGACTCGCCTTTGTCGAAAACAAAAAATAATTCCCCGGATTTTTTTGCTCAAATTCCTCAAAGCTGTCGTAATAATAAATTTCGACCAAATCGATATAATCCAATCCGGCTCTCTTGAGGCTTCGCTCGTCCATACTGAATCCGAGCGGACGAATCAAATGAAGTTTGGCACTTGTGCACGCACAGGTGCGAATGATATTGCCGGTGTTTTGCGGGATTTCCGGCTCCACGAGTACAATATTTATTGCCATAGCTATAAAAAAAGGGTGCTATGCACCCCTTCATTCCTTTTCTTAAGCAGGGTAAATGCTTACCTGCTTGCGTTTTTTGTCTTTAACTTCAAATTTCACTTTTCCGTCAATCATAGCAAATAGTGTGTCGTCGCCACCTCTACCTACATTTGTTCCCGGATGAATTTTTGTTCCTCTTTGTCTAATAATAATTGAACCAGCTGAAACAACCTCTCCATCAAACTTCTTAACACCCAGTCTTTTTGACTTGGAATCGCGACCGTTCTTTGAAGAACCAACTCCTTTTTTACTCGCAAAAAGTTGCAGATTAATCTTTATCATTTGGTTGCACCTCCTTCTTTACTAGTTTGACATACCGGCCGTAATCTTCAAGCAGTGCAGCGATGCCCAGCTCAAAAGTCTCCAGTAATGCTTTTATAGTATCATTCATGTTGTTAATATCAACTTTGATTTTTACATATCCCTCTTCAACAATATAATCCACATCCGCTTTCACCACATCGGTTAAGCCGTTGAGTGTCGCCATTGTCAAAACGGATACCGCGGAACAGACGATGTCCTGTCCGTGTTTTGCCTGCTCGGCATGACCTGTTACTTCTATTATATATATATTTCCGTGCAGGTCTCTGGTCGTCGTTACAGTAACCATTAGTTGATTGCTTCTACTGTAATCTTCGTGTATGGTTGTCTGTGCCCTTGCTTTCTTCTGTAATCTTTTTTCGGCTTGTATTTGAAAACGATAATTTTTTTCGCTTTCCCGTGAGCTACAACCTTCGCAGTAACATTGCCTGCTTCATCTCCGGTTTTCAATCCGGAATCTCCTGAAACAGCAACCGCTTTTAGAGTGACAGTATCTCCTTCGTTTGCATCAAGCTTTTCAACAAAAAGAGTATCTCCCACCTTTGCCATATACTGCTTACCACCGGTTTCGATAATTGCGTACATTTGAACACCTCCTCATAATAAGTCTCGCCTATTCAGGTACTCTTTTGAGTTTCAACCCGTTTCGTGCGGAATGTTTACCGATTTATTCTATCAAAGAAGGCAACAATTGTCAAACCTTTTTTGCTTTTCAACAAAAATTTTTCTCATCTCTTCAAGCTGTCAAAATATAAAGAGTCAGGTAAATAAAAATCCGATATGCCGTCTTACCCCCGCAGAAAAGAAAACGGCATCGCCATGATTGCAGCAAGTGGAAACATTACCGCTTTTTGCAACAGGAATCGCATATATAAAGGAAGATATTCTTAAATTATAGAATCGAAAATCATTCGGCGCAAAGTTCGGCAAATAATTTTTCAACGGTGATGATCTCTTTGATTCGGCTGACATTTTCTCCGCAGAAAATAAGTGCCTTGTCGAGTTCTCCTCTCACCGCCGAAATCAGCGCCGTCGTAATGCAATAAGGAATATTGGCTCTATCACAGCTTTGCAAACATTGATAACAGGCTTTGATTTTTTGTTTTTCAATTTCGATCTCGCGGAGCAACTGATTTTTGATCGCCCTCCCCGGCATGCCGACCGGCGTCTTGGTGATGATTACATCTTCCGCAGCGGCATTTACATACGCTTGCTTGAAAGCTTCGTTCGCATCGCATTCGACCGTTGCCACAAATCGAGTGCCCATCTGAACGCCGGCGCAACCAAGCGAAAGATAATGCTCAATATCCGCGCGCTCAAAAACACCGCCGCCGAAAATCACGGGAATCTCTACATTATATTTGTCGCCGAACTCTTTGGCGATTTCAATAATCTCTATAATTTCTTTGTCATATCCTTCCTTTTTAAAGCGCTCGACATCCTCTTTCGAGAATCCTAAATGTCCGCCGGCAAGCGCACCTTCAACCACAATCATATCGGCCGTTCGGGAATATCGCTTGTCCCAAAGTCGAAGCAAAGTACGAACCGCTTTCGGCGGCGAAACGATAGGCGCAATCTTCACTTGGCTTCCCTCCACCAGCTTCGGCAAATCGGTCGGCAATCCGGCTCCGGAGAAAATAATATCCGCGCCGCTTTTTATACTGCAAGCAACATATTCTTCATAATAATTGCCTGCGCACATGATATTGACTCCGATAATTCCGCCGCCGGAGATTTGTTTTGCTCTTTTGATTTCATATTCCAGCGCGCGAAGATTCGCTCCAAGAGCGTCCCGCGCAAAATCTTTCTCTCGATACCCCGGCTGGGCTGCGCTGATGACTCCGATTCCTCCCTGCTTGGCAACCGCTCCCGCCAAATTCGAAAGGCTCACTCCGATTCCCATACCTCCTTGCACGATTGGAAATTTTGCAATCAGCTCGCCGATTTTTAATGATGGTAATTTCATATTTACTCCATTTCTATTTACAATTTAATTCGAATCCGGACATATCTCGAGAATTTTTGATTTTATCCCTCCGATTGCTTTCTAAAATCAATCCGTGAGATTCGAACTCGTCATTTGATTTATCCGCCCGATGATAATACTTTTATTTTCAATTTCAAAATTCGATTTGTAATTTTGTTTCAGATTTCATCTTGAAATTTTCAAATCCAAATTCGATTCGAATCTCATTTTAGAATTCCATTTTGCAACTCCAATTGCCAATTTTGATTATCCATTTCATTTTCTACGCTATTATATTATTCCATTTTTTCTCCATTGTCAATTATATAGAAGTATTTACAATGAATATAGAACATATATTTTTGTTTTGTTTCGCAAAATTTCAAAACACAATCTCATATTTTTTGTCCCAAAAATATGGTATAATATAAAAATCTAAGGTTTACGGAGGTTTTTATGATAAATTATGATATGCCGCTCTATCGCCCACCGAGCGAGGCGCGCAGTTTGATTATCCAAGCGACGCTTGGTTGCTCGCACAACAAATGCACTTTCTGCTCCATGTATAAATCCAAGCAATTTCGTCCGCGCGCTTTTGAAGAAATTCAAGCGGAACTTGCTTTCGCGAGAAAGGCTTATCCGAGGGTTCGACGAATTTTTTTAGCGGATGGCGATGCGCTGATTCTGAGTATGGAACGCCTCGTGCCGATTTTGGAAGAAATCAATAAATTGTTTCCGGAATGTGAGCGGGTTGGAATCTACGGAACTTCCAAAAGCATTCACAACAAAACGGATGAGGATTTGAAGAAGCTGTATGGGCTTGGACTCAAAATCGTCTATATGGGTTTGGAATCGGGCGACGATGAAATTTTGGAATCGATTCATAAAGGAGAATCCGCCGACGACATTGTAATGGCCGGCATCAAACTGATGCAATCCGGCATCACGCTGTCGGTTACGGTCATATCCGGATTGGGCGGCTCGGCAAAAAAAGAGAGCCATGCCATCCGTACCGCCGAAGCTCTCAGTAAAATGAAGCCGCATTATATCGGATTCTTATCGCTGATGATTGAGCGAGGCACGCCGCTTTACGATTTATATCAAAACGGCGAGTTTATTCCACTGAGCGCCGAAGAAATCGTCGATGAAATGACGATTTTTCTAAAAACCATCGATTCGCAGGGCTCGGTATTCCGATGCAACCATGCGTCCAACTACTTTGCACTCTCCGGTACATTGAATCAGGATATCCCGATGATGCTGAAAGAGCTTGAAGAAGTAAAAGAAGACCTTTCGCTGCTCAAGGATGAGCGATTTCGTCGTTTATAATAGAAAACACCGAATCCGAAAAGGACTCGGTGTTTTCTATTCTTTCGGTTTGAAAGCTTCTTGCAGCTTCTATGTTCGATACATAATATGAAGCTTTCCGATTTCTTCATCCAACATAACTTTGGATCGCACGCCGTAGAGTTTCTGAATGAGATTCTCATTGATGACTTTCTCCGGTACGCCGCTATCCAAAATTTCGCCGTCTTTGAGCGCAAAGATATAGTCGCAATACATCGTGGCGATATTCAAATCGTGAATGGCGGAAATTACCGTCGCATCCAAATCTTTCGCCACCTGCATAAAATGTAATTGATGTTTGATATCCAGATGATTGGTCGGCTCATCCAAAATCAAGCATTTTGTATTTTGCACCAATGCGCGAGCCAATACGATGCGCTGTTTTTCACCGCCGGAGAGCGAAGAAAAGCTGCGATTAGCAAAGTCGAACATATCGACCGTTCGAAGCGCATCATAAGCCATCTCGATATCCTGATGATTTTCACGCTCCATAAATTTTTTGTGCGGCGAGCGGCCAATCAGCACCATCTCCAACACATTAAAATCGAAGGACGAGTCATTATGCTGTGCAACGACCGCCATTTTCTGCGCGCTCTCCCTGAAGCTGTAATCGTTCAGATTTTTTCCGTCAAAAAGAATCGTCCCTTGCGGTTTGAGCACACGATAGATACATTTGAGCAAGGTACTTTTTCCGGAGCCGTTCGGTCCGATGATACCTACCATTTTATAGTTTTGGATGGTCAGGCTGATGTCTTTAAGAATATTTTTGTCATCGTAGCCGAAGACAAGATTTTTGACTTCAAACATTATCCCTTCCCTCCAAATCCATATTCTTTATTAATGAGTAAATATAAAAATACCGGCGCTCCGATAAGTGAAATGACAACGCCGACCGGTATTTCCCCGCTGCCGTTGATGCCGGTTCTCGCAAACACATCCGCCCATATCAAAATGATGGCACCAATCAATGCTGAAGCCGGCAACACATTTCGGTGATTCGTACCCCAAAAAATTCTTGCGATATGCGGAACGATTAAGCCGACGAAACCGACAATCCCCGCGTTATAGACCAAAAATCCTATCATCACTGAGCAAATCAACAGATAGGTGATTCGATAGCGGTGTAAATCTTTCCCCAAAGTTATCGACACATCATCGCCCAAGAGCATCAGATTGAGCGTGCGATATTGCGTGATAAAAAATATCAGCGCTAAAAAGACGATGACGGCAAGCACTTTAATTTCTTCCCATTTCGCTCCTGAAAAACCGCCCATCAGCCAAAAGGAGACGGTACGCATCGCTTCTCTGTCTTTTGCCGTAAAAATCAAGAAGCTGGAGAATGCCGAAAAAATACTGCTGATGGCCACCCCCGCCATCAATAATTTTACTGAATTGGCACGCCCTTTGATATTGGCAATCCCCATCACGAGCAAGGATGCCGCAAATGCCATCGCACAAGCCGCAATCCCGATGAAATTCGGCCCCAGCCATGCGGTTGCGCCCAGCGATACCATCACTGTAATCGCAAGGGTTGCTCCGAAAGATGCACCGGAGGAAACGCCCAAAATATATGGATCCGCCAACGAGTTTTTGACCGTTGCCTGCATGATGACTCCGGTTGTCGAAAGTCCGATTCCGCAGAGCACCGCCAAAATAATTCTCGGTAAACGCACAAGCCATACGATATCCACCGTCGATTTTTTGATAGCGTCGATGCTGCCCGCTCCGAACATTTTGAAACGAATAATCGACCAGATTTCAGCCACCGAAATATCAACGGAGCCGAGCCCCACTGAAACGATGATCGACAACAATACGATTCCCGTTAAAACAGCAAGCGCTGAAGAAAAAAATACAATCTTCAGCGCTCCATTGTCCTTTTTGTTTCGCATTATGCCATCTCCGGATAAAGTCCCGCTATGATGGTCTTGATGCCGTCATAAGTTCTCACACCACTCGCATAAACTTCACTCAACACGATTGGATGAACGCGGTTATTTGAAACGGCGGAAACATTTTTCAGCGCCTCATCCTTCACGATGCTTTCAGTAGACTGGTCACGCACGATGGAATCTCCATAGTAAACGGAGAAAATCACATCCGGATTCAGCTCAATCAGCTTCTCTTTGCCGATGGATTTTTCTTCCGCACCGACAAGCTCTGCTCCAACTTGCATCGCAATATCTCCACCGATTGTATCTTTTCCGTAAACACGAAATTGTCCTTCTTTTTCAACTTCCACGATGATGGCACGAACTTTTTCCTTGCCTTCCACCTTTTTCTTTGCCGTTTCGATTTCCGATTTCATCTGATCGACAATCGCCTGCGCTTTGTCTTCCACATCAAAGATTTTTCCGATGTTAAGAATATCCTGATATTCGTTATCCAAAGTGTTCGGCTTCTTTAGACCCGCATTTTGCCAAATATAGGTTTTGATATCTCGCTCATTCCAGAATCCGACATCACCGTAATTTTTCTCGCTGAACAAAGAATTCCAGCTCAAAATCATATCCGGCTCCATCGCAATCACTTCTTCCTTGCTTGGACGCTCCTCCTGATATTTGATTTTTTCAAAACCGGCTTTGTATTCATCCTTCACCGGATCATCCAGCATTACGGCAAGTTCCACTCTATCTTCCAATCCAAGTGCAAGCATCGTCTCAATCGGACTCTGATAGATTGCAACCACCTTCTCCGGCGCCTTGTCAAAAGTCATTTCAATCGGCTCGCCCGCATGATTGTATGTGGTAATGGTTACCGGATAATGTCCGCTCTCTTCCTTTTTCTCCGTTTGCTCCGTTTGCTGATTCTGCGCAGGTTGCTGAGCATTATTCTCCTGCCCGCTCTCCTGCTTCGCACAACCGAATAACATCATCGTAATCATCATTAAGGAAATTAATCCCAACAGTTTTTTCTTCATAACTCCTCCAAATTTTTTCAATAAAAAAATCCCACTTTACGCAGGACAAAAAGTCTGACTTCATCGCTCGTAAAGTGCAGTTTGAAATAGGCAGGTATTCTGACTCGAGCAATCACATTTTTCGCCTTCCCGATTGCTCAGTGGCAAATGAAAAACTACACTCTTACAGCGACGGGATCGTGTTGGACTTTCACCAAACTTCCCTTTTAATCAGTAAATGAACCTATTCAACGAAACCTATTATAAGGATTTATTCTCATTTTGTCAAGGAAGAGTTCAAAAATGCGCAACGGATTTTAGAAGCCATTGCGCATCAGTTTTTTCTTATACACCGAAATCGATTCATGAGATTTTATTATTCTAAATTTTTTTGCCTATATTAAAAAGTATCTTCATATTTTTGCAGCAAAGTAGCGACAAATTTTTCAAAAGCAATTTTTTCCTCTTCGCCGAAGCGAGCCAATTTCGGACTGTCCAAATCAAGCACGCCAATCACTTTATCCTTTATAATAATCGGCACAACCAATTCGGACTGAGAAGCGCTGTCGCAAGCGATATGCCCTTCAAACGAATGAACATCCTCTACCAAAACGGTCTGCTTTTTCAAAACGGCGGTTCCGCAAACGCCTTTGCCGATTGAAATGCGATTGCAGGCGGGGAGTCCCTGAAAAGGTCCCAGTACCAATTCGTTTTCTTGTATCAAATAAAATCCCGCCCAATTCAAATCCTCGATTACCGCTTTGATAATCGCCGAAGCATTTGCCAGATTCGCTATCCAGTCGGTCTCGGTGTCGAGCTGTCCCTTGAGCAGCAGATTGATATACGAAAGACGCTGCGTTTTCGTCATTTTTTCAATTCCATCAATTTTTATAGACATAGTATCCTTTCTTTCTGTTCGTTTTCAATTTTCGATTTGAAATGCTTCCGATTGATTTTAAAATGAAAATGACCTATAATAAGGAAGAAACACCAGAAAAATATAGAAGGAGTTTTATGGAACCTTATATCGTCATCTTACTCGGAATCTATCTGCTGTATATTGCCATCTGCAATCCGGATTGGGCTTTTGAGATAAATACATTCCGAAATATTGTAAAAAACCTTGCTCGTCTCATCGGTCGAAACAATGCCCGCATCATCATCGGACTGATTGGCATTTTTCTTCTTTACGGAAGCATCGCCCATTTGATGAGCAATCCATAGCAAACGGAAGAAAACCTCAAAACAACAGTTTTAAGGTTTTTTTATTTTTCGGATTCTCATTCGATTCATATCAATTGATTGGGAAAAAATTCCCCAATATTTTTCAAGAATTCTTTTGAGGCTTGTCATTGCTTCAACAAAATTCATATCCGATTATACCAGCTTTACTTTTTCCAATTTAGTGACCAACTTTTGTCCTTTGGGCAAGGCAAGCAATTCCTGTTTGCTGATGGCGCCGGTCTTAAACAATGCGATTGCATAGACCACTGCCCCGACCAATACTCCCGCTAAAACGGCAAGCGAATTTCTGCCGATGATTCGAAAGACAATTTCGTATGCACCTTTTGCAAAAAGACCCATAATCAGTGCAGTTATCATCGGTTTTACAAAAAATTGGCTCATATCGAATTTGAAATCGACCGATTTTTTCACCGCCCAATAATCGAGCACCGCTGCGACAACATAAGCCGATACGGTTGAAATCGCCGCACCTTTTACATTAAGCACCGGAATTCCCGTCAACAAATAAGTCAATATCAATTTGACAAAAGCACCGACAAATAGATTGATTACCGGTACTTTCGTCTTACCGATTCCTTGCAATACGGAAGTCGTGGATTGGATGATACTCAAAAACAAAACACCGACCGCCGCGATTGCCAACAATTGTCCCAAAGTGTCAGGCTCTTTCGGAAAGAGCATTTTCATAATCGGTGTCGAAAGTGAAAACAATCCGACTCCCGCCGGCAATCCGATCAGAATACTGGTTCGAATGCCCAAACTCGTATTATTCTTCAGCTTTTCTCGGTCATTCATAACATAGGCGGATGAAATGACCGGCACCAAGCTCACCGCAATCGCCGATGTCACCACCTGTGGAAGATTGACCAAGGTCGCCGCCATTCCCGACATCTGGCCGTAAAGCGCATTTGCCTGCTCATTCGTGTAGCCGATGGACTGCAATCTTTCCAAAACAACCGCCAAGTCAATCAACACCATCACCGGCATTACCAGAGCACCGATTATAATCGGCAATGCGATGACGGCAAGCTCACGAAGAATTTTGGAAGTCGGCTCTTCTTCAAAATGCAGAACCGTCGCCTGCTCGTTTTTCTTCGATTTCATATACATGAACAACAGGACAATCAGGCCGAATGCCGCTCCGGCGGTCGCACCGAAACTTCCTCCCGCCGCTCCGTATTCCAAACCTTTGCTTACCAAAAGCTTAGCCGCAATTAAACCGACCGCCACGCGCCCGAATTGTTCTACAACTTGTGAAATCGCAGAAGGTTTCATATTGTTATGGCCTTGGAAATATCCACGAAAAGCCGCCATAATCGGCACGATCAACAGAGCCGGCGCAAGCGAAATCATCGCATAATACGCCTTCGGATTGTTCAAGCGCACCGTCACGATATAGTCCGCACCGAAAAATATTGCAGAAGAAGCGAAGATTCCGAATATCAACAGAATCTTAAAGACAAGCCAAAATACCTTGTCCGCTCCTTTATAGTTGCCGGCAACACGCCGCTCGGAAACCATTTTTGAAATCGCCACCGGAAAACCCGATGTGGCGATACCGACCAACACGATATAAATCGGATAAGCCGTCTGATAATAGCCCATCCCTACCGAGCTGATGATTCGGCCGAGCGGAACTCGAAACAGCGCACCCAGAACCTTGACAATGATTCCGGCTATTCCAAGTATCGCCGCTCCTTTCAAAAAAGTTTCTTTTTTATTTTCACTCATTATTTTACCTCAAGTGCTTTGTTTACGATAATTTGCGCCGAGTTTTTCAACTCCGTCATCTTATCTTGATACTTATTGTATTTGATTCGGCTCTTAACATCCGACTTCACTTTATCAAATGGGAGTTCTCCGTTATTTTTGTCAGTAAGATAGATGATATGGTAGCCGTACTGTGTTTCCACCAAATCGGAGATTTCACCGACCTTCATCGAAAATGCCTTGTCGTTGAACTCCGGCACCATCACGCCTTGTCCGAAATATCCCAAATCACCACCGCTGATTGCAGAGCCCGGGTCATCCGAAAATTCTTCCGCCAATTTTGCAAAGTCTTCTCCGGATTTTGCTTTTACCAAAACCTCTTCCGCTTTTTTACGCTTCTCCTCTTTTTGTTCTTCCGGCAAAGGTTGTTTGTCCGGATCCAAAGTGCTGATTAGGATATGAGATGCGCGCACTTCATCCTTGGTGTAATCTTTAAGATTTTCCTGATAGAAAGTTTTTGCCTCTTCATCGCTGACCTCAATGGAATTGGTAATCGAAGCGATGTAGTTATTATAAGTGAGAGTCTTGAGCAAATGCTCTTTGACAAATTCATCATCGATGCCGTTTTTTTCAATAAATTCCGCATAGGCTTGGTCTTTTTTTACAAAGTCCTTGAAGGCATCGAATTCGACTTGAACCTGCTCCTCCGTCGCACGAATATCTTTTCCCTCGGAATCCTGATATGCAAGTTCCTGCATAATGATGATGTCGAGCATCTGTTTTGCAAATTGCTGTCTGAAAGTAATTCCTTTTTCTTTATCTATTTCCGCATCCCAAATTTCTTCTCCGTAAAGCTGCTCAAAGCCGTTATCCTCACCAACTTTTGCAACGGTCTTGTCATAATATGCCTTTGTGATGTCAACCCCGTTTACCGATGCAACCACATCGTCCGGCAATTTGGTACCGCATGCCGAAAGCACAAGCATACTTGCCATAATAATCGATAATGTTTTAATCAATCTTTTCATTTGTATCCTCCAGATATAGTAATAAACGAATTATACCATTTTTTCAAGGTAATTGGCTATCTTTTTGAGCAATTTATATTCGGATTTCTCCTGAAAATCTTTTTGCACAATCAGTTGACCCTTTTGTGAATAGAAATTGACACCGCGCGTCGTCTTGCTGATTCGCCCGATTCTCAGCTTTTTGCCGAGAGCACGAATGTAGGCGACATCTGTCAGTGCATAGACCGAATAAGGAATGTCGGAGAATCGGTCTTCCATTTCTTCTTCGATATTGTACTTGTCCTCCAAGTCTCGAATCGATGCAATCTTTTTATACATTTCGATTTTATCCATCTCGTCCTCGATGTACTCGGTCGGAATATACGCATTGACCTTGATATCAATTTCGGTATCCACCTCTTCTTCGATTTCTTCTCCGCGCAGTCGCTTGATGGATTCATCGAGCATTTTGACATAGAGCTCATAACCGATGTCGGCAATATGCCCATGCTGCGTTTCGCCGAGCAAAGTTCCCGCGCCGCGAATTTCCAAATCGCGCATTGCCACTTTGAATCCGGAACCGAATTCCGTAAATTCTTTGATGGTTTTGAGTCTCTTTTCCGCAACTTCGGTAAGCACCTGATCTTTTTCGTACATAAAATAAGCATAACCCTGTCTGCTCGTTCGTCCGACTCGTCCGCGCAATTGGTAAAGCTGGGACAGACCCATTTTGTCCGCGCCATATACGATGATGGTATTCGCGTTTCCGATATCCATTCCCGTTTCGATAATGGTCGTGCACAGTAGTACATCATAATGCTTTTGAGTAAATTCTTCCAAAATATTTTCCAATTTTCGCGAGCTCATCTGCCCATGCGCAATCGCAATTCGCGCTTCGGGTACCAATTCGGTCAGCAGGTTATACATTTTCTCAATGCTTTGCACGCGATTGTAAACAAAATATACTTGTCCGCCGCGATTGATTTCGCGCATAATCGCATCGGATATAATTCCTTCGCGCGCTTCCATCACATAGGTCAGCACCGCCAATCTTTCTCTCGGCGGCTCTTCCAAGGTCGTGATATCCCGAATTCCGCTGAGCGACATGTGCAGGGTTCTCGGAATCGGCGTTGCCGAAAGCGAAAGCACATCACAGTTGCTTCGGATTTTTTTGAGCTTCTCTTTGTCCTTGACTCCAAAACGCTGCTCCTCATCCACCACGATGAGGCCTAAATCTTTGAATTCGATGTCTTTGGACAAAATACGATGCGTTCCGATCAGCACATCGACCTCGCCTGTTCGAAGCCCCTCCAAGACTTTTTCCTGCTCCTTTGTTGTTCGAAAACGACTCAACAATTCCACTTTAATCGGGAAATTTCTAAAGCGCTCTTTAAATGTATTGAAATGCTGCTGTGCCAAAACCGTCGTCGGCACCAAAAATGCACTCTGTTTGGAGTCCATTGTCGCTTTGAATATCGCTCGAAGCGCAACTTCCGTCTTGCCGTAGCCCACATCGCCGCAAAGCAAGCGGTCCATAATCTTGTTGCTCTGCATATCGGCCTTGACTTCGGCAATCGCTCGGAGCTGATCGTCCGTTTCCACAAAAGGAAAGTCCGCTTCAAATTCGCTTTGCCATGCGCCGTCTTCCGAAAACGCGAACCCGACTTCATTTTCTCTTTTGGCATACAAATCGACCAAGTCCTGCGCAATCAAATCCACGATTTTCTTTGCTTTTTTCTTGGTGTTCTTCCATTCGTTGCCACCGAGTTTGCTGAGCTTTAGGCCATCCTCCCGAATATTACCGATATAGCGCTGAATCTTCGACATCTGCTCCAGCGGAAGATAAAGCGTGTCGCCGGCTCCATAAGCGATTCGAATATAGTCCTTGGTGATATTGTCAAATTCCTTTTGCTCGACCGCCAGAAATCGTCCGATTCCGTAATTCTCGTGAACGACATAATCGCCCGCCTTGAGCTCGATAAAGGATTCGATTTTCTTTGTCTTGACCTTTTCTTTGAATTTCCGTTCGCCGCTTTTTTGCGGACTGTATATTTCATTTTTGGTAAAAATCGCAAGCTTTCGTTTGGAATAAATCGAGCCGCCTGCAAAATATCGCTCGGTAAATACGACGGTATTTATTTCTTTTTCGAGAACATCGTCCACCAATCGAGTGGATGCAATTCCATTTTCCTGCAAAAGATTTTGCAAACCTTTGACAAGATTCTCATCGCGAAGGGAAATGATGACGAGATAGTTCATGCTGCGCAGATATTTCACTTCGTTCATAAAATCCATCAGCTTGCCGTTGAAATTTCTCATCTCTCTCGTTTCAATCGGAATGATCGCATCCGTTTTGAGATTTTTGATTCCGGCAGTCAACATCGTATGATAGATATTTTGATATTTTTTAAGATGGCCTAAAATCACTTCTTGAGTCAATAGGAGATTTCCTTGCCCTTGAATCGCAAATCCTTTTTCCAAGGCATTGATAAAGCTGTCCTTGTATTCTTCAAAAGCTCCTTCCATGCGCTCCAACACTCGGACGGGGTCATTGAGTACGACAATCTCCTGCTCCAGATAATCAAAAATCGTGCTTTCCTCGTAGAAATAGTCGATGTACTTTTCGATTCCTTCAAAAAACTGCCCGCGCTCCATCCGCTCCATGTCAAAGAGAATGTCTTTGCTCGTCTCGGAATTGCAATCCTTTTTCATCTTCTTAATCGCTTTTTCTACCTTGGATTGCTCGGGCAACAAAAAGGATTTGGACGGGATGATTTCAATTTGCTGAAATTTTTCAATCGACTTTTGGGTGTAAATATCGAAGCTGCGAATAGAATCCACTTCATCATCGAACAATTCGATACGCACCGGATGCTCCATCGCCGGCGAAAAGACATCGAGTATGCCTCCGCGAATCGCAAACATCCCGACTCCTTCGACCTTATGCTCTCTCGCATAACCCATCGCTATCAAACGGTTGGCAAATTCATCCTTATTCAATCGCCCACCCATCTGAATCGAGATATAATGATTCGCCAGCATCTCTTTCGGAATATATTTTTTCATCATCGCTTCAGCGGTGATGATACAGATTTCGTAGTTTTTTTGTATCAGCAAGAACAGATTGCTCAGCAATTTTCCTTCCTGCGTTCTGTTTTTGGCTTCAATCGAATAGAATCGAATGTCCTGGCTCTTGATAATTGCCGCTTGCACTCCGGATTTGGTAATCGCCTCATAGGCATCGTCCGCTTCTTTGTCCGAAGAATAAACGAGCACCAACTTTTTCCCATGACGGTTGAGATACAGTGCCAGCTCGGTACGCTGAACGGTTTGAAGCCCCGTTACCAAAATATTTTTTTTGGATTGCAACGCTTCTCGAAGCTGCGCATATTCTTCCGACAAATCCAATATTCTATCGATGGTCGTCTGTGAATTTTTCATATTATTTCCTATTGTATTTGTTCATCGCAATATCCACCGTCGTTTCAACCGCCTCAATTGCCGCCGACGCTGCCGTTTCTATCGATTGAATCATCGGTTCGATTTCACTTTTATCAAATTTACTCAGCACAAAACTCGCCAAATCCTGCTGCGGTCGTGGCTTGGATACACCGATTCGAATTCTCGGAAAATCATCGAATCCCAGCAGATAGATAATATTTTTCATTCCGTTGTGCGTTCCCGCGCTTCCCTTGTGACGAATACGGATTTGTCCAACTTCGATATCAATGTCATCATAGATGACAATCAGATTTTCCGGCGGCACTTTGTAATAATTCATCAGTTCCACGACCGACTGCCCGCTCAAATTCATAAAAGTTTGCGGTTTCGCCAGCACGATTTTCTCCGCTCCGATTCTGCCTTCTCCGACAACCGCTTTAAATTTCAAACGATCCATGCGTATGCTCAATCGTTTGGCGATTTCATCAATTGCAATAAAGCCGACATTATGCCGCGTTGCCTCATATTGTTTTCCGGGATTTCCTAGACCAACGATAATATACATATTTTCTCCTTAGCCCAAAAAAAGCCATACCACTGCGGGTACAGCTTTTCTTATCTTAAAATTCTATGGTTCAAACAGCTCGCTTACCGATTCTCCGTTGAAAATCTTAGTGATTGCCGAACCAAACAGATTTGCAGTGCTGAGCACCTTTATCTTATCAATTTGTTTTTCTTTTGTGAGAGGAATTGTGTCCAAGACGATGACTTCGCTGAGCGGCGAATCTTGAATTCGCTCAATCGCGCTTCCCGATAGTACCGGGTGTGTACAGCAAGAATAGATTTTGTTTGCGCCCGCCTCTTTGAGAGCCCATGCCGCATTACACAAAGTTCCCGCAGTATCAATCATATCGTCAAGCAAAATCAAGTTCTTATCTTTGACATCCCCGATAATGTGCATTACTTCGGACACATTATTTTTCGGTCGTCTCTTATCGACAATCGCAATCGGCGCATCCAGATATTCGGCAAATTTTCTCGCTCTCGCCACACTGCCGTGATCCGGCGATACGACAACCAAATCCGGAATATGCATCGATTCAAAATGTTTTACCAAAATCGGTCCGCCAAGCAAGTGGTCAACCGGAATATCAAAATATCCCTGAATCTGATTTGCGTGCAAATCCATCGTCAATATTCTGTCCACCCCTGCTGCCGTCAACAAATTCGCTACCAGTTTCGCAGTAATCGGATCTCTCGCTTTCGCTTTTCTGTCCTGTCTCGCATATCCATAGTATGGAATGACTGCTGTAATTCTTCCTGCCGATGCTCTCTTCATTGCGTCAATCATAATCAGCATTTCCATTAGATTGTTGTTTACCGGTGCACAAGTCGATTGAATAATGTACACATCCACTCCACGCACACTCTCGTTAATGTTGACGGAGATTTCGCCATCGCTGAAAGTTTTCACTTCCGCCTTTCCCAAATCCAAGTTAAGATACTTTGCGATTTTTTCCGCCAAATCCGGATTGGAATTTCCGGCAAACAATTTGATTTTACTGCCACAGATAGAACCCATTTTTTCCTCCTAATTTACTTTTTCCAATTTTCTTTGTTTATTTGACGCTCTCTTGCCAACGCCAGTGCGCTGTCCGGCACATTATCCGTAATTGTCGAACCCGCAGCCAAAGTTGCGTTTTTGCCAATCTCCACCGGCGCCACCAAGTTGACATTGGAGCCAACAAAAGCATTATCCCCTATCGTTGTTGTAAATTTATTTTTTCCGTCATAGTTGACAAAGACTACACCGCAACCGATATTGACATTTTTGCCGACGATTGCGTCTCCGATATATGCCAAATGCGATGCTTTGGAGCCTTCACCGAATTGCGCATTCTTCAGTTCGACAAAATCCCCGATTTTACAATGATTGCCGACCACAGTTTTCGGACGAAGATATGCGTACGGACCCACCGTTACGAAATCGCCGACGGTTGCATCTACAATATTTGAAGACCAAATAATCGTATTTTCACCGATTTTTGCATTTTCCAAAGTCGAATTTTCTTTAATGATGCTATTTTTTCCGATGACGGTCTCGCCACGCAAATGACAATTCGGATAAATCACGCAACCTTCCGCAATCTGAACGCGTGAATCGATATAGGTCACTTCCGGATGAACAATCGTTACACCGTTTTGCATATGCTTTTCGTTGATTTTTTTTCGTAAAATCATTTCCGCCTGCGCCAACTGCAATTTACTGTTGATGCCCAACATATTTTCCTCCGCAATCGGATAGGTCGTAACCTTGCTCTCTTTCGCAGCCAATCCGAACACATCGGTCAAATAATATTCTCCCTGGTCGTTATCCGTTGTAATTTGAGAAATCGAGCGTTTGAGCAATGCTCCGTCGATAATATAAGTGCCGACATTGACTTCTTTGATTTGGCGTTGCTCCGGTGATGCGTCGCGCTCCTCAACAATCGCTTCAAAGAAGTCGCCATCTTTTATAATTCTTCCGTAGTCTTTCGGATTATCCACCACCGAGCTCATTAAAACGGCTCCGCAGCCCTCGGATTTTTTACTGATAAGTCCTTCAAAATCCTCCGCACTGATAAGCGGTGTATCTCCGCAAGTGATAATGACCTCATCGTCATCATGGACAAAATCCATCGCACACATTACCGCATGACCGGTGCCGAGCTGCTCCTCCTGAACGGCATAAATCACTTGCTCTCCAAAATATTTCTTCACTTCTTCAGCGCCATAGCCGACCACCAAAATGACTTCGGTTTGCTCATCGCGTTTTGCATTTTTTATCACATGCTCAAGCATCGGTAGATTGCCGAGCGGATGCATCACTTTAGGCAAATCCGATTTCATTCGGGTACCTTTTCCGGCAGCCAAAATAATTAATTTTTTCATTTGCACTCCTTGTCAATTTATCCCTATTCATTATACAACCTTTTGCAAAATAAGTACATTATTTTTTGCTATTTTTACAAATCCTTCCGGCTTTGCCAAATCATCTTTGATTTCTTTGGAAAGAACGAAAAAACAAGACTTTGCAAAAATACGGACAAGAGGTTTTCTAATGAATTTGTCCGAGCACCTCTCCGATTTTTTCACGAATAATCAAATCCGCAATATAGTCTCTCGGAGTGGCATCGCGATTGATGAGTACAATGTATTTTCCTTTGAAATAATCAATGATGCCCGCAGCCGGATAAACGGCGAGCGAGGTTCCTCCGATAATCAGAAGGTCGGCATGTTGAATATGATAAATCGCCGAGTGAATCGTGTCGGTATCCAATCCTTCTTCATAGAGCACCACATCAGGTTTGACCGTTCCGCCACATTCGCAATGCGGAATATCTTTCGCAGTATCCACAAAATCCAAATCATAGCTCTTCTTACATCGCATGCAATAGTTTCGCTGAATCGAGCCGTGCAATTCAATCACATTTTCGCTTCCCGCCATCTGATGCAAGCCGTCGATATTTTGGGTAATTACCGCCGACAGCTTCCCTTGCTTTTCAAGCTCCGC
Organism: Filifactoraceae bacterium; assembly: GCA_041853585.1. GTDB lineage: Bacteria > Bacillota > Clostridia > Peptostreptococcales > Filifactoraceae > JAUNKE01. Next base: position 16,353 of record JBGZSM010000051.1, on the reverse strand, counting down.
CAATTTGTAATGCGCCTTGTTCGGTTTTGCATCACGGACAATAATTTTGTCTCGATAAAACTCAAAGAAATCACTCGGATGAGTCACAAAAAAGCTGTGCGACAGAATCGTCTCCGGCGGAAATTTATATTTCAAATTATACAATCCGTCCACGCTTCGAAAATCCGGAATACCGCTCTCCGTCGAAACGCCCGCTCCACCGAAAAATACGATTCTTTGCGACTCATCCACCATCTGTTGCAATCTTTCAATATCGCTCATAAAAACCTCCTTCCGTTTAGAGAATCCTTGGAATCATCTCAAGGTTTAACTCCAAACTTCCCCTCAATCAGTTCCCCAATCCGTCATATCTCTTCAGCGATTTGCAAAAGAGAATTTTAGACAGGATAAAAATGACAAGAACTGAAAAAAACGGTATGATATCAAAAACAAATTCATCCTTGTTGAACAATAGGCTCGCCGGAGTAGCGCCCAAGAAAGCAATCGGAATCACTGTCCCAAGCAGAACTCGCCCGAGCGCTCCGAATATCGAAACCGGATATCTCGAAAAGCCTATCAATTCCATCAGCGAATCATACGGCGTGTAGCGATAACCGGAATAAAACAAAAAGCTTTGGCATACCAAAACCAGCGAGTAAAGCAGTAGAATACCTGTAAAAGAAAAGAGCAATGCATTGAGCAGCGTCCAAAACCTTATCTTGATACTCATACAACAATAGATAAAAATCAACAACCCGATTATCGCTCCGATAACGGATTCTACACTCAGTTCTCGAAAGCGTATCATCAGCATGCTGTCCATCGGCTTTGTCAAAAACACTTCCAATTCCCCATTGAAAATATACTTCTTCAGATTTCTGAAATTCCCGAAAAAGTATTGAAACAGATTGATGTTTATCGAGTAAATCGAAAACAGAAACAACATATCCCTATAACTCCAGTCACCGATCCGATTAAAATTTTGAAAGAGAATTCCCAGCGATAAAAGTTGCAACACAGTTGTTGTCAACACGACAAACAATCCGATTTTCATATCTTTTGAAAAGGCGAGTCCGGATTTCAAATTGTATTTTATAAACATCACAAAAATCTTCATGCTTCGAAAAAATCCGCTCATGCTATCCTCCATTTAGATTAACATTTTTTTCCAGTTTATGAAATAGAATTTGCATCGTTATAAAAAATATTATTATCCATACGAGCTGAAGGACATAAAATCCGATCATCCCATTTTCTTTCCCGGTAAAAAATAAAACCGGTATATAAGTCATGCCGGCGAAAGGCATCTTTTTAAAAATATGATATATTCCGCTCGGTAAAAAATCGAGTGGAAATAATCTGCCGGTGAAGAAAAATATAATTGCATTTTTCAGCAATGAAATGCCCCAGTCCGATTCCGTCCAAAAAGTCAACAGCGCCATATTGATGTCAAACAATATGTAGGTGATGCTTCCCAAAATCAGAGACAACAAAAATAGAGTCCATTCTTTTATGCTCGCCGAAGAAAACACAGTCGCATAGATAAAAAATACCGGACTGAGCAATAAAAAATTGAAAAAGACGATACCGAGATTTTTCATAAATATCGACAAAGGATAATTGTAGGGTTTAGACAATGCATTTACAATATTTCCCGTTTTTATCTCCCTGCTTACAAAATAAATATTCGGATAGGAAAACAAGGAAGTTGCAAATACCATCGCCGCAATATATTTATGAAAGGATTGGAAATCCCAAACGGATATTGACGATTGATTGTTGAAAATTGCAGTCCACAAAAATGTCAGTATCAGATATCTTAAACTCATCTTGATAACCAAATCGAACAATATTCCGAAGTCCATCGTTTGAATTTTTATTCCGGCGCGGAAAAAGCCTCGATACGGATTCCGTTTACAAATCATTTCAAAACCTCATACAGATTTTTTATTATCTGTTCAAATTTCAAAGTGCCGAGCTCAAACGAATCCGGCGAAAGCAATTCTTCCAATGCTTTAAAATAATTGAATCGACAAAGTTCCTCGTGATGAATCACGAAATAATAATCATCGCCTTCGTTATATACTTTGATAAAACGATTCTCCAACGCTTTTTGGATTTTCTCGATGGTACATGATTTTTGGACATTCTTCGCACAAATAATATATTCGCCGGCGTATCTTCTTTTCAATTCCCGACTCGAATCGTCAAAAACAATTTTGCCCTCATGCAATATCAGCACCCGGCGGCACATTCTGTCGATATCCGACAAGTCATGTGAAGTGTAGATAATCGTATTGTTGTCGATTTCGTGAAAATAGTTGAGCGCATTAAAAATTTTATCTTTGACCAGTATATCCAAGCCGAGAGTCGCCTCATCAAGAAGCAAAATTTTCGGAGCAGGCAACAATACCGCTGCAATTTCACATTTCATCTTCTGTCCGAGGCTCAGTTGCCTGAGCGGCCTTTTCAAAAATTCCTCAAAATCCAAAAAATCATTGAGCATCCTCATCCGCTCGGAGTAATTTTCTTTGGAGATATTGTAAATGTCTCGTATCAATTGAAAGGAATCCTCGACATACAAATCATTCCACAATTGCCCGCGATGACCGAACAAAACCCCGACATATTGTTTGGTTACATCTTTGGATAAAGCCTTGCCGTCTTGTATAATCTCAATTCTTCCCGAAGTCGGATGAAGAACACCGCAAATAATCTTAATCAGCGTCGATTTTCCGGCGCCGTTCAAGCCGATCAGCCCCACTATTTCTCCGCTTTCTATCGCAAAAGAAATATTTTTCAAAGCGGTAATGTCCTTTGAAGAAGCCTTATTTAATTTCAGTCGATAGACTTTTGAAATATCGTCACATTTTATTTGCATATTTGCCACCAAAACGAATAGAAATCTGCTTAAAATATTACCTTGTGATACAAAGCCGCCGCCTTTTAATCAGAGCGGATTCTTCAAACCTCAAAATTGCTTACCGCGCATCGTCCAGATTGATGCTTTCCGAAATAAAATATTCATATCCATGCTGCTTGCAATATTCGGCAATTTCCTTCTCGTCGGATTTGCCTTCTGCATATTCGGTCAGGTAAATCTCAATCTTTTTCCGCTTGCATTTTTGTAAATATTCCTTGTAGTAATTCGAAGTTTCTTCCTCTTGAAGAATCAATTCTTTTTTCTCAAAATCAATATTCGTAAAAACACATTCCTGATTGACCGCATCGATTCGTATCGACGGATTTTGCTCTTCAAGCAAAGCTTTTGTGACAAAAAAGTCACCGCCATTGACCATCAGCTCTTTTTCCAAGCGATTTAAATTCACAAAAATCGACAGCAGCCCTCGAAAGATTTTTTCATCCGGAAAGTGATAATACACATCCGCATTATCCAAGAAAAATCCGTCCACTCCTTTTTGAACAAAATCTTGCGCTTGCAAATCGATATTCTTCTGCCATCCTTCATCCGAGACATCAACCCAATGCTCATCATCCCAGTTTTTGTAGTCGCCGATTATCAGATGCTCAAACTCATCATAAAAATCGCGAAATTCTTCCAGCGAGCCGATATTCAAATAAGAATACACCTTAACGCCATGTTGGTGCAATCGCTCGATATCATCTTTGGAATAATAGCTCGCATCGATGACCACCTTCTTGTAGTCAAAAAGCTGCTCCAAGCTTTCCGGCTCAAGTCCGATGAATACACCGTAGTCCTTTTTCTCTTTGCCGCACGCAACCGTCTGAAAAACAAGCAGCATGCTTAAGCAAAGACAAATCTTTCTTATAAAATTCTTTTTTCGCATCATATCATTTACAAAATTTTCCTAATCGTATCTGAGCAATTCGTTCTCAAACATTTACGCTCTTTGAAATCTCCAATAATACCCGATAAAATGTCCATAGGAATAAATTTGTTCCATTGGAACGGCAGGGTTTCGAACCGAACTTACTGACCCCATCCCCTACAAGCTGTTAAAATAAGAAAGGTTGTTAACCGGCTCTTCTAAAAGCTATTCGTTTGACATTGCTTTGCGAGATTATTTCTCCAAGCGTTTATCTTATTATAAGACAAAGCAATTTCATTTGCAATCGAACAATCGCTTTTTACTTTGCCTATCTGTTCAACCCGCTTCGATTGAGATTTTTGAGCAACAAAAAAGGATGTAATTCTACATCCCCGATTGATTAAGCTAGAGCTTTCTTTGCAGTTTCCACTAATTGCTTGAAACCTTCCGCATCATGAATTGCCATTTCAGAAAGCATTTTTCTATTGATATTGATATTGGATTTTTTCAAGCCGTTCATAAATTTTGAATAGCTCAGTCCATATTGTCTTGTTCCCGCATTGATTCTTGCGATCCAAAGTTTACGGAAATCTCTTTTCTTAAGCTTTCTTCCTTTATATGAATGTGCAAGGGATTTCATCACGAATTCATTCGCCGGTCTGAACAGTTTGCTTCTTGCCCCTCTGAATCCTTTTGCCAATTTCAATACTTTTTTATGTTTTTTTCGTGCGTTTAACGCTCTTTTTACTCTTGCCATGTCAGCCTCCTCCTAGATATATGGTAGCAATCTTTCAATTCTTGATTGATCACCTTTTGTTACAATACCTGCTTGTCTAAGGTTTCTTTTTGTCTTAGCACTTTTCTTAGTCAGTATATGTCTTTTGAAAGCTTTTGCTCTCTTTAACTTACCACTTCCAGTTGCTTTGAATCGCTTGTTCGCTCCACGATGAGTTTTCATTTTTGGCATAACTTCATCCTCCTTATATTTTTTTCTTTGGTTCCAATGTCAGAACCAAGTTATTGCCCTCAAATTTTGGATCCTTATCCGGTGTTCCGGCATCTCCAACCAGTTCAACAAAAGTCTTGATTACCTGATAACCAATTTCCTTATGGCCCAATTCTCTTCCTCGAAATCTAACAGCCACTTTGACTTTATCTCCTGCCTCTAGGAATTTTGCTGCATTCTTTGCCTTTGTTTTCAAATCGTTGTCTTCAATCGAAGGTCGAAGTCGAATTTCTTTCAGTACAACTACTTTTTGTTTTTTTCGAGCCTCTTTTTCCTTCTTTGAAGCCTCATACTTATACTTGCCGTAATCCATTATTTTACATACCGGTGGATTGGCATTAGGCGATATTTTTACCAGATCAAGATTTTTTTCATTAGCCAAAGCTTGAGCGTCTCGACTCGACATAATTCCTAACTGTTCACCATCCGAACCAATTAGACGAATTTCCTTGTCACGAATTTGCTCATTGATTTGCTGCTCTTTGATAATGTTCACCTCCATAATTTTGATTATCAAAAAATCAATAAAAAAGACGGATTGTAAAAAAATCCGCCAAAATAAAATGAATCTGCTTCATAATTTCGTAACCCTATGAACTCGAAGTTGTAGGGTGAGAGCGGACCTCTACTTAATCAACACTACATATTATACTGATGACAAAGCGTTTTGTCAATCTTTTTTCTAAAAAATACTCTTTCCGCGATACTGATAGCTGTATAGACGCTCAAATCCTTCCTGCGTTATCATCTTGAGAGCATGCTCCTGCTCCTCTCGGATTTCGCAAAGCGCCACCTTGCATCCCCGAAGCAGTCCTTTGATGAGCATCGCCTTGAGCAATCTTTTACCATAATCCAGATTTCGATATCGCTCATCAACGAAAATATCGTTGACAATCATATATTCGCCGCTGAAAGTGGAATATCCCATCGCAATCAAGCGGTCTTTTTGGAGAAGCACGAAGAACATTTTATCTTCCAACGAATTTTTGAGATTGCTCTCAAACAAATCGCCATGTCCTTTTTCCATTCCCGTCATATAACGATAATCATCAATCCACTCATCCGTCAGCACATCATCAATCATGATCCCCTGCTCGTAGAAGTTGGCGAAAGCAAATAACTCGCGCTCCATATTTTCAATACGCAATGCCATGACCGCTCCACGCTCCACCACATCAAAACCGTTGCGTACCAGTTCCAAATCCAAATTTTGATAAGATGATTCATGTACGATTCGATAGCATGGGTTGATACTCAATTTACTCAGTCTTTCAATATGCGATTTTATAATATCCGCATATCTTGCACCATGCTCATGAACAAGCATATTGATTGTGCATAGATTATTCGTATTGTAACAACGAATCAAAAATCCGTTGTCAACAACTATATTTGAGGACGGATCTGCATTGATCAACATTTCTTCTATATATTTTATCATCGGGTCCTCCTGTTTTTCTATTTTCTTTTTATTTTATCAAATATATGCGCTTTTATCAATCACAGATTGCAAAAAACTCAAGATATTGTGCTCTCAAAAAAGGATAAGCACAAAACTTCTTGATTCAAGAAATTCTGTGCTATATGTGAATTCAGGAGATTTGTGTTTTTTAATTCAATAACTCGGAAAAATCATCGCTTGACTGAAAATCTTTTCGTAATTTTCGGTTTCAGCGAGCTCCATATAATCCATTTTTTTTGCCAATTTTTCCATTTCGCATTTCGAATTGGACGACATCAATGCCATATAAGCTCCCGTTTTGGATGAGTTTCCAATATATACCAGTCGCTCTTCCAATTCTTTGGGCAAGATTCCTACTCCGGTCAACAAATCTTTTGATAAATGTGCACCGAACTGTCCCGCTATATAGACTTTCTTCAAATCTTTCATTTCGATATTCGCTTTGTTGAGCAACGCAATGAATCCCGACAGTATCGCTCCCTTCGCCAGTTGAACTTGACGAACATCTCCCTGCGTTACAATAATCTTCGGATTCTCGGATAGTACCAATTCTCTCTTTGAGCCATTCATCTGAATCAAAGGATGACGATAATCCTGCTCATCCAAAGATTCTTTCTTAATAAAAGCTCCGGAGCTTTTAACGATTCCCGTTTTCAGCAGTTCTCGAACCACCGCCAAAATTCCGCTGCCACAAAGTCCTTGTGGCGATGAATTCCCGATGACCTCGATCTCTATTCCGTCTTTCGAGATGATTACATTTTCAATCGCCCCATCCGCCGCTCGCATTCCGGAGCTGATATTCATCCCCTCCAATGCAGGTCCTGCGGCACAGGAGCAGCAGAGCAGTTTTCCGTTGGATGCCAATACAATTTCGCCATTGGTTCCTATATCAATGAACAATACATTTCCTTTTTCTTTTTCCAACTCACTGATATAAGTTCCCGCAACGATATCCGCGCCGATATAACCGGAAACCTGCGGCAAACAATAAAGAATGGTCTGCTCGTCGGCGCAAATCCCGATTTCTTTCGCGTACAAAGTTTTGGAATCCAAAAACTGAGGTTGATATGGAGATTTTCCGATTGACCTCGCATCGACACCGAGCAGCATGTGCGTCATTGTGCAATTTGCTGCGACAACAATCTCCACAATTTCTTTTTCGGATACCTTCGCCTCTTTGCAGATATCTTGAATCATCTGATTGAGCGATTCCACGATGGCTTTTTGCAAATCCGATTTTCCCTGCTCCGGATTTTCGTATTCATAAGTAATTCTCGTAAGCACATCCATTCCGAATTTTTTTTGTGCATTGAGCGCAGCCGCTTCCGCTAAAATATTTCCCGTCGGCAAATCGACCAATGACACAACAACGGTCGTCGTTCCGATATCAATCGCCAATCCGTATCCATCGCTGAAATCGTCCTTTTGGAAGTCGGGCATCCAGCCTTTTGTAAGCACCTTGTGCTCTTTTTCTTCCGAAAAAAGTTCTATCTCAACATCTTCAAAGATCGTTTCCAGACAGGATAATACGATTTGCCGCTCGGACGGCTCTTTCAATTTTCGAATGCCTACTTTGCATTTTCCACAAGTTCCCTTGCCGTTACAGGCATTGTTTACCGAAATATCCGCCTCCTGCAATACCTTTAGTAAATTCGAGCCTTTTTCACAATGTATCGTCTTGTCCGTTTGAAAAATCCTAACCTCAGGCATTTTTCCTCCTACTATGCTAAAACCACTTTTTTGATTCGCTTATCTTTCAAGAGCAAATTTGAATTTTTTATACAGGTCTGACCCAAGAACCGCGTTTGACCAATCAAATCCAAGCAAGCCTGTCCGTAAGACATTTCCTCTCCCAGCTCCACATCTTCAAAAACCGCTTTCTCCGTTCCTACAAGCGCCAGAGAAATTTTTGGGCAAAGGATGATGAGCATATCTTTGTTCAGTGTCGAATCGACTTTTTTCAAAAAATCATACATAAAGTCATCGACCATCTGCTGCATAAATATCGGTCCCAAAATATTGACTCCGCCGGACGAATCCGCGTAGCTAATCATTTGGATGCCGTATTCTCGTACTTTTTGCATAAATCTTAGGGTCTCGTCTCCCATTTTCCATAATGCTTTTTTGGCAAGCTCCCTATCCTTTTTCATCGCTTTAAAAATGTATCTCGGATCGATAAGCGCATCCATCACCGTCAATGGACCCGATATATGAAAAACGACATTCTCCCCTTGTTCTCTCAACTCTTTTGCCGCCAAGAGCGTTTCGTAAATCCTTCCCTTTTCAAAATCGATGGATGGCAAATCCAACAAATCGGAAACGGATTTCGTCAAATATTCCTTTGCTCTCGGTCCCGCTTTTTCATCTCCATAGTTGATAGAAGCTCCCATCGATTCCGATTCCAAAGTATGACAAAAAGGAATTTCGCAAAATAAACTCTGATTTTTTTCTTTCAGTCCTTTCGACAGTTTAATCATACCTTCTTTTTGCAAATAAGTTTTCGGAAATTCCAAGTCCAGTTCTTTTGCCAGATCCCCGCTCATTCCTTCCGCAATATCAAAAGTGCATTTGTAATCAACTATCTTTTTCACAAATCCTCCTTTTACAAACCGCCCTCTCCTTCAAGATGCTTGAGCTCGTCCAAAATTGCCCGAACATTTTTAAGCGGCGATCTCGTACCCAAACCGCAAGCCGGTGAGATAATATTCGCACCGTTCTTAACACAATATTTGGTGAGACTTGCAATTTTTTCCGGCTGCGCAAACTCGAGAGCATAGGTGCTCACATTTCCCATAATCACTCTTCCCGGCAGATTTTTTTTCGCATCCGCAATCGAGACGATGGAATCAAAACTTAGCGCATCGCTTCGAATTTTTGACAACTCTTTATAAACGCTCTTCATCTGTCCACAGATATGCACAATGGTGCGCACATTATGTTTTTTTATTCCGTCAAGCAGGATATTCATATATTTTACCACAAATTCATCAAAAAATTTCGGTCCCAATATCTCTCCGGTACCGCTCGGGTCGGATATTGCAATCACATCCACTCCCGCCTTTATTTGCGCTTCAGCAAAAGCAAGAATCTGATCCGTTATAAATGTCATATATTGATGCGCGATTTCGTTGCGCTTTCGAAGCTCCTTATAAAAATGTACCGGCTCCATGACCGAGCTCGCGACACTGACCGGACCTGCCAAATTTCCGATAATCGGCACCGTTTTATTCCGCTTCTTAATGATTTCGATAGCATCGAGCACAACCTTTGCTCTCCCGGCATGCACATCAATCGGTTTCAGCTTTTCCCAATCGACGACCGATTCAATCGCATACTTTACAACATGCGGCTCAAAAACATTTGTGCCAAGCGTAATTTCCGCGCCGAGTTCTTCCGCCTCCACCGTCATGCAAAACGGAACTCCGATGTTTTCAAAACAATCTCTTTCATAGGCCGCCATCGCCAATTTTGCCATTTGCTCCGCATCCAAATGCGCGTCCGGCCATGTCACTCCGCATTCCTGCATCAGCTCCATAGTAATCATATTCATCATGCCTCCCGGACAGATGCAGGGCGGACGATCCACATGTTCTTGCCGAAAAATTTTTTCCAGCCTTTGCTTTTCAGTAAGCATAGTATTCTCCTGTTTATTCAAAAGCAACCAGGTCTTTTGCTACTTTTACCGCTTCCACCGCATTGATTGAATAGCCGTCCGCTCCAATTTCATCGGTATATTTTTTAGAAATCGGACTTCCTCCGACCATGATCTTGAATCTGTCCCGAATTCCTTTTTCAATCAGCTTTTCAATCACGATTTTCATACCTTCCATCGTAGTCGTCATCAATGTGGACATACAAATCAGCGATGCATCGACTTCAATCGCTTTGTCGATAAAATTATCCAGCGGCACATCTCTGCCTAAATCATACATCTCAAATCCGGCGGTGTCCAACATAATTTTTACCAGATTTTTCCCGATATCATGCGTGTCTCCTTCCACAACACCAATTACAACCTTAGGCTTATTTTGTCCACCCGCATCGACCGGCAAATGCGGTTTTAAAACATCCAAACCGGCATACATGGCATCCGAGCACAACAAGACATCGGTGACAAAATATTCTTCTTCATCGTATAAATCGCTGGCTTTATTCATTCCGTCAACCAATCCGTCCATAATGCCGTCAAAAGCGGGATATCCTTCTGCAATAAACTCATTGGCGACATCCACCACTTCCTCTTCTTCCATCTCTACAACACAAACCGATAGTGCTTCCAACAATTCTTCTTTTGATTTTGCCATAATATCCTCCTATAACCAATTGCTTTCTTGCACCGGCCACTTTCCATATTTTCTTGCAGCCTGCATAAAAGCATCCAAATTTTCCAAAGGAACATTTCCATTTAAGTCACAACCCGTACAGAGAATATATCCTTTCGGACTGTCATGTGAATCTTGAATACATTTTAATACCGCTTCATCTACTTTTTGTCTGTCTCCCATAATCATGACGGATACCGGATCCACATTTCCTACAATCGGCATATCGAAGCCTATTTCTTCTTTTGCCAAAGTCATCTTCACCCGATTATCTATACTGATCATATCCGGTTTTGCTTTTGCCATTTTACCTACGATGCGACTGGTGTCTCCGCAGATGTGATAGCAAACAACGCCATTGTTTTGATGAATATTCTCCATCAGCTCCGTCGAATAAGGCAATACATATTTTTCGTAATCCTGAGCGCTAATTAGAGAGCCTGATGCAATCGGGTCACAAAATAATATCATTGAGCCTTCCTTTATAAATTCCACATGTATCTCTTTGAGTATATCTGTGCACAAACGCATCAATTGATGAACTTTATCGGGATTTTTCCTCGTTGCTTTCAGTAATTTTTCCACCGGATAAATGCTCGCCATCGCTGTGAAGGGTCCCGTTATAAGAGTCCCTATCGGTACTTCGCTTCCCATTCTTTCAACAAGAATTTTCACACAGTCCAAATGCAGTTGAAAATCTTTACTGTTTTGTAGTCTGACTCTGTCAAAATCCAATTCATCAATCTTATCCAAATCTTTCAGCACATGTTCCTGAATGGCGGGTACTGAATTCTCAGGCTCGCTCATAATCGTTCCAAGCGCCTTACCTATTGTATGCAACCCATATTCGGCAATCAATAAATCATTTCCAAACTTTTTGTATCCTTCGATTTGGCAAATTGCCTCATTCTTAGCACTTGATCTCTTTTCCCTATGAGTCATCCCTGCACAACTTCCCGACATGGAACAAATTAGAGGCATTGACAAAATACGATCCATCGGTTTCCCTGTCATAAATGCTTCTAGTCTCTCCATCGGCACCATCTGGTCATTCTTATGCATGCATCCTCCTATTTTATTCTTTTTAATTTTTCTACATCAATCGGGTACTTCCCAAAAGTTCGAGCCGCGTCCATAAAAGCAAACATATTTTCAATTGGAGTATTAAGGGGTATGTCACACCCGGTACCCAATATATATCCTTTCTTGGCTCCCCACGAATCGATAATGTCCTGTCTCACATTATCAAAAACATCTTGATAAGTTCCTAGCATCATGGTTTCCAGCGGTTTTACATTGCCCAAAAGAATCGCTTTTTCTTCGGATACTTTCCGAGCATCTGTCAATTTTACCTTAGTATCGATGCTTAATGTGTCGCAGCCTGTCTCAAGCATATTTTCCAAAATCGGATTTGCATTTCCGCAAATATGATACCCTGCTCCTGCTCCCAAAGAATGGATAAAATCCATTTGTCTTTTTGTATATGGCATAACGAATTCTCGATATGTTTGCGGATGTATCAAATCACAAGAAGCGACGGGATCGGAGATAAATATTCCTCCACCAATTTTTATAAATTCTTTTATAACCAATTTAGAAGCTTCCGTACAGAAATCAAGCAATTTATGCAGATTTTCCGGATCTTTTACGGTAGCTCTCAAAAGCTTCTCCACCGGATATATACTCGCAGCAGCCGTGAAAGGTCCCGAAATAATAGCATTCGCACCAACCTCACTTCCATATTTATCCAAACAAATTTGACAAGCTTCGTGATTCAATTGAAACCATGAATCATTTTTTAGTAATACCATTTCCAAGTCAAGATCTTTGTCCACATTTTTAATATCCTTTAAACAATGCTCTGTAATCGCAGGTACTCCATCCTCCGGATAATTACATTTTGTTCCACAGGCCTTTCCTATTCCATGTAAGCCATATTCAATACACATGCCATCATGTCCCAGTTTTTCATAAGACACAATCTGTGCCTTTGCCTGATTTTTTGCCGAACTTCTTTTTTCACTATGAGTCATGCCTGCCATCTTCCCTGCTATCGATACTACAAAAGGCATGGCGGGAATGCGATCGAATCCTTTTCCCGAAAACATCGCTTCCATTCTTTCATTCGGCGTCATTTGGTCATCCTTATGCATAACATCCTCCTATTCCAGAAATAAATTTTTTAAACCATCTTCGTTCAAATTACAACCGATGATAATCACTTTGTCAGTAATTTTTTTTGTTGTAATTAGACTCGTTCTATTCTTTTTATAGCCTTGGATATCCAGCTTTTCAGGTGTGAAGTTGAATACAAGCTCTCCTCCTGAAGAATTTACGATTCCTTTTGCTCGCAAAATATATCCGTATTTCCTGTCTTTCAGTTTTTCTAAAATTTTTTCCAAATCTTCTCTGCCGGCCTTTGCCCCATAATCTAAAACCAAAGTCGAGAAGATCATTCCCGTATCGGTATGCGAATGACTGTGCTCCCCGTTTCGAAGAAGAGATTCGTTGTTTTGCTGACTCAATTTGATAATTTCGTGTAAATCTTCATCCTCCAGCAATCTCCAGTCGTTCGAGTAAATAACGGCTTTATTATTTTCTCTTTTTAATTCTTCAGCAATGCTCTTTATTTCATCTTCCGTCTTCTTCTCGATGTTGCTTAACAATATCAGTTGTGCATTTTCAATCTGATTGAGATAAAAAGCACCGAAGTCTTCTATATAGCATTCAAATTCCTCCGCATCTACAATCGTCACTAAGAACGATATATCCAAATCAACCTGTTCTTTTTCTTTGGCAGATTGACAAGCACAGATGACATCCGATAGTTTTCCGACTCCGGATGGCTCTATCACAATATGGTCGGGTTTGAATTGCTCCGAAATTTGCTTGATTCCTTTTTGAAAATCCGTAATCAAGCTACAACAAATACAACCCGCATACATTTCGTAAACGGGAACATCCTCTTGAATCAGTTCTTTATCTAAACAAATATCTCCATAATCATTTTCAATCACTACGATTTTACCTTTCAAAATCGTAAGATATCTATTCAAAAAAGTAGTTTTTCCGGCTCCTAAAAATCCGGATATGATATGTATTTGCATTTTCCATCTCCTATTTTACTATTTTACAAAAAAAGTGAGAATGACATGGTTAAGCTCCCATCTCTTTCTCACCAAAAAGACTTTTTCACATAGCAGGTCTCCTGACTTAACTTCATCCGACAATCCGACCTTCCCTGAATCAAGTGGTATTTCGGCGTCGTCCATATTACAGTAGAGCGAGCTGTTCCGGATTTTCACCGGATTCCCTTTTCAATGCAATGCATCACTATGCTATGGAATAAATATAGCATAGATTAAAAATCTATTCCAATCAAAAAAATTTATATTAACAAAAAGTTTTATCAATAAAAAAGAGTGCCGTTTTTTCCGACACTCTCTTTGTCATTATGCTCTACTGTTATTTTCTTCAACCACTTTTTGCTTAAATTCATCGACACTCATCGAAATTGTCTCACCGGTTTCGCGAAGTCTGATGGAAAGATTATTTTCTTCCACTTCTTTTTCCCCGACGATAATCATATAAGGTACTTTTTCCATTTGTGCCTCTCGGATCTTGTATCCGATTTTTTCCGCGCGGTTGTCCAATGCGACTCGCACACCTGCATCAAACAACTTTTTCTCGATTTCTTTTGCATAATCCATAAATTTTTCGGAAATCGGCAAAATTTTTGCCTGAACCGGTGCAAGCCATACCGGGAATTTGCCCGCATAATGCTCAATCAAAATTCCCATGAATCGCTCCAAACTTCCGTAAGCTACTCGGTGAATCATAATCGGACGATGCTTTTCGCCGTCTTTTCCGATATAGGTCAAATCAAAACGCTCCGGCAATTGGGAATCCAACTGAATTGTTCCGCATTGCCAAGTACGCCCGATTGCATCGCGAAGATGGAAGTCGATTTTCGGTCCGTAGAATGCGCCGTCGCCTTCATTAATTTTGTAATCCAAACCGAGCTCCTCAAGCGCCTCTTTGAGCGTTGCCTCATTTCTATCCCAGTCTTCAATCTTGCCTAAGAATTTCTCCGGTCTTGTCGAAAGTTCCACATGATATGTGAAACCGAATTTTTTATACATCTCATCAATCAAAGCAGTTACGCCTTTGATTTCGTCCTTGATTTGCTCTTCCAACATGAATATATGAGCATCGTCTTGAGTAAATGCACGCACTCGCATCAAACCATGCAATGCGCCGGACAACTCATGTCGATGGACTCGTCCCACTTCTCCCATTCGAATCGGGAAGTCTCGATAAGAACGCATCTTGGTTTTGTAAACCAACATTCCGCCCGGACAGTTCATCGGTTTGATTGCATAATCCTCATCGTCGATTTGTACGGTGTACATATTTTCTTTGTAGTTGAACCAGTGACCCGATGTTTCCCAAAGCTGACGACGCAAAATAATCGGAGTTTCCACTTCGATATATCCCGCCTTGCGATGCACTTCACGCCAGTAAGCCATCAGATTGTTTTTAAGAATTGCTCCGTTTGGAAGTAGGAATGGGAAGCCCGGACCTTCTTCAAGTACGGTAAACAAATCCATTTCGCGTCCGATTTTTCGATGGTCACGCTTTTTCGCCTCTTCCAACATGTGCAAATATTCATCGAGGTCTTTCTTCTTTTCAAATGAAATTCCATAGACCCTTTGAAGCATCTTGTTGCTCTGGTCGCCTCGCCAATATGCGCCCGCCACGCTTGTCAGTTTGAAAGCTTTTACTTTCTTTACATTCGCAAGATGCGGCCCGGCACAAAGATCGACAAATTCTCCTTGCTCATAGAAGGAAATATTTTCACCTCGATCGGCAATATCTTCAATCAGCTCTACTTTGTAATCTTCATTTTTTGATTTCATCAATGCGATCGCTTCGTCAACCGGCAATTCAAATCGTTTGATTTCATATCCGTCTTTTACGATTTTTTTCATTTCTTCTTCGATTTTTTCCAAATCTTCGTTGGTGAGTCGATAGTCCAAATCAACATCGTAGTAAAAGCCGTTTTCCAAAGCCGGTCCGATTGCAAGTTTCGCTTCCGGATACAATCTTTTGATTGCCTGCGCCATGATATGAGTCGAAGTATGCCAAAAAATATCCTTTCCGTCCATCTCGGAAAACTTCAGAAATTCAATTTTTCCATCTTCTTCAATCGGCGTATTGAGTTCAACAACTCTTCCGTTCAACCTCGCTCCGACAATATCTCTCGCTAATCCTTCACTGATGGATGATGCGATGTCAAAAACTTTCACACCGCTTTCGTATGCTCTTTTTGAGCCGTCTTTCAATTCAATATTAATCATAATTACTCCTTATTTTTTATAATAAAAAAGCCCATGGACTATCAATCCATGGGACGCGTAAACGTGGTTCCACCCAATTTTGTACTCTGTTAGCTGTATCGGGCATACCCGCTCATCATTACTGAGTGCTATAAGGTGGTCATTTTATACGATTGAATAAAAGCTCTCAGCACCGCTTTTTCTCTGTAAATCAAAATGTATAAATGTTCCTTAATCATTGCTTGTTGATAAATTATACTCTTATTTAGAGTTATTGTCAATAACTTTTATCGGATTTTGGAAAAAACTTATAGACCCTAAAGTGAAAAAGTAATTTCCACTTGGCGGGAGTCAAAGTAGAAGTTAGTCTTACAAGAAATTCCACTTTGTAAAAAGTAGAAATAAGACTTACAATATTTATCAGACAGCCGCAGAAAGGAAATCATTCATGGAG
>JBGZSM010000050.1:0-4829 GCA_041853585.1 Filifactoraceae bacterium | reverse complement strand
GTTCAAACAACTGCTTATAGCCAATGCATATGACTTGTACGATAATTGGAAAGCGGTCGGCATTTACGGTAATTTGTTTGCCGATGAAATGAATGTAAATTTTGTCAGCACAAATGCAAACGACAAAGCAACTGAGCAAAAGCATACTCAAAACGAAGTCGATTTTGTCTCCTACTACCAAAATCATAATTTCTCTTTGTTCGGCGCACACTTCTTCCCCGACTTTTCAAGCGGGGAAGAAATAAAGAATCTGACTTTTGCATCGACAAGTCTGGTCAAATATCTGCTCGACAACGGACAAAAAGAAAAACTGTTGAAAGAAGAAATATCCATCGAGGATATCAAACCTTGGGCGGAGCAAAACAACATCGACCTTACTTATTTAGAAGCACTCTACAATCATATTAACGAAATCAAGGTTAGCAATCCATCGGCCTTTGAAAAACTTTATCTCGAGACAAAGCGTGACATAAACGGTTTTTCAATTCGTGTTACATCCGCCGAAGAAGAATACGACACCGCGACGGAGCTGGAGCAAGTGCTTGTTTTGTTTGACAAAGACATCAAAAACAATTTGCAAGTGATTCAAGCACAAGCGCCGAATTTCTACAAAGAATACGAAAAAGCATTGACTAATGTACCGAAGGTCAACTATATTTTTAACAGCAAAGATAATGTGAATTCTCAATCCTATCATGAGATCTATTTAAAAGTATTGGATGCGCAAATGGTAGAATACAATCATTTCTTATTGGGAGAAACATTTGAATACTACTTAATATCTTTAGATAGACCGAAATGGATTGCTGAAGGGTTGGATATATTTTTAGGAATGAGATATTCTGATGGATGGAATATGAAGATATTTCTTGATGCTTTTTTGCACAATGAGCTGGAAACGACACATTTCGATGAAAATGTCAGAAGATATTTAAAGGGAATGAGAGAGATATTTGAAAAAAATATTGATGCCCAAAATATCGATGGTTGGCTTGCTGAAGAAGGTAATCGAAACAAGACTATTCACCTGTTAAATGCAAGCGGGATAGGATTTCCGGAGCATAATAGATTACCTTTTTTCAACAGCGATACGGTTTTTGTCAAAAAAGGACCGCAAACCTATCATGGAATCGATGAGCCGAACAATCTTAATTTCTTCGCACACATCAGCTTTGTGACCTACATGGTGGAGCGCTTCGGACTGGAAAAAATGCTCTATCTTTCGATTAAAAATTCAAAGGGAATTACTTTTGAAGAATATTTCGGCAAGAGCTACAAGGAACTTGAAGCCGATTGGAAACAATATATTGTTGACAATATCAAAGGTGGCGAGTGGCTCGTTTATGGCGAAGAATAAAGAGTTTGATTCAGAAAAAATTGTGGTATTGAAATTTTGAAAACCACGCTTAGATTGAGGGTTAAGGTTCGCTTTGTAAAATAAAAATACAGTCTAATTTTACAAATCAAAAACACAACCCAGGCTACATTGGATAACTTCTCTACTCATTCACAAATTTAGTTCTGATAACTTTCTAAAATTGATGTAAAAGCAATTGACATCAATCTCAGTCCATTTTACAATATATCCAGATTGACATTATTGACAAAACAACGGATTACAAATTCTACTTAACATAGATTTGTAAAATATCAAAGAGCTATTCTATCCATTGTAGAAATCATCCTATCTTCACAGATAGGTTGCCATACTTAGAAATGCACCGACGACATGTAATATCGCGAGATTGGAATCATTTCAAACAAAAGGCATGTGTTTTAGGTAGTATTATTTGGTATTGATAAACTACTTATTGCCAACACAATGATTTTCCTGAGAAAATTGGAACGCCCTGTAAGAAAAGATAATTTATTATAAAATCACTAAATGAGCTTCTTTTTAATGAAGAAGAATTGGAAAATGTTGAGAACTTGGAAAAAATCCAAGGCTCTATGCCTCATTTGGAAAGAGCATGTGGCGGAAGACCTGGTATTACTGGTTTGTGTGGCGGATGTGGTGGTTGCCCTCCACCAGTTCAAGAAAACCAAATTCAAAATAACAATTGGAAAGGCTCAGCCTTTCCAATTGTTATACTACTACCGGAGAAACAAAATAATATGAAGATAAAATCAGTATCAACAAATTATACAATTGAATCATACATAAAAATTATCGGTATATTTTTGTTTTGCATTTTGCTATCGGGATGCAATTCAAAGATGAAATTCGAAAAATCGCAGAATGAATTTAATACCACCTACAAAAATGAGCATATCGAAGTACAAATTGCAAACAATGTGGAGAATTCCGAAGAAGTTTTTGCAAGCATTGAGCGAGATTTGAACATTATCAACCACTTTAAGCCGATTGAGAAATTGGATATCCATATCAACGAGAAATTTCTAAAAGGCAATGACAAAAGCGGTGTTGAGTGTAACGGAGAATTTGTTAAAACTCCTCAGTTCAAACAACTGCTTATAGCCAATGCGTATGATTTGTACGATAATTGGAAAGCGGTCGGCATTTACGGTAATTTGTTTGCCGATGAGATGGATGCGAATTTTGTCAGCACAAATGCAAACGACAAAGCAACTGAGCAAAATCAAGGCGAAGTCGATTTTGTCTCCTACTACCAAAATCATAATTTCTCGTTGTTCGGCGCACATTTCTTCCCCGACTTTTCAAGCGGGGAAGAAATAAAGAATCTAAGCTACGCATCGACAAGTTTAGTCAAATATTTTTTGGATAACGGCAAAAAAGAAAAGTTATTAAAGGAAGAAATTTCCATCGAGGATATCAAACCTTGGGCGGAGCAAAACCATATCAACCTTACTTATTTAGAAGAACTCTACAATCACATCAACGAAATCAAAGTGAGTTCTCCGTCGGCGATTGACAAATTGCATATCGAAACAAAAAGAGATATCCACGGTTTTTCAATTCGAATTGCATCCATGGACAAGCAATACGATTCCGCAACGAAGTTGGAGAAAATCATCAAAACTTTTGACGAAGATATTATTGAGAATTTACGATTGATTCGCGAAAAAGCGCCGAATTTTTACAAAGACTATGAAAAACAGCTCACTCAAACACCAAAAATCCGATATTATTTTAATCCAAAAGAAATTTCCAATATGAATAATTTTACTACAGGGGATACTGTGATCATCAATGTAGAAAGTCAGCTACATGAATACAATCATTTTTTGATGAAAAGGTCATTTGAAAAAAACGGAGTGCTAATCAGCAAACCGATGTGGGTTACAGAAGGGGTCGATCCCTACTTGGATTTTATGTATTTGAAAAAGTCTCTTCTCTATGACAAAAAGAGCATCCAATTCTCTTTGGATGATACAAAAGTGGATAAGCTCTTAAGAGATGGAGACAAAGAAACATATAAATATTGTAGAATTCTTCAAAAGATGATGCGTTTGAATTTTTCAGAAGAAGAACTCAATAATTTAGATTTAACACTGAACAACCCTGAGCACTGGAAGAAATATTTTCATATTAAGAATGCAATGGCTTTAGGATATCGTGAACTCTTTAAGAGCGACCGATATTACAGTGATACAGTCGCAATTTTGGGCAGAGCAAAGCAATCCTATACTGGCATGAAGGAGCCCGATGCTCAAAATTATTTCGCAAATAGAAGTTTCGTCGCTTATCTCATTGAAACCTACGGCTATGAAAAAATGCTCTACTTCTCCGTGCAGGATTTTACCAAAATCACCTTTGAAGAATACTTCGGCAAAAGTTACAAGGAGCTCGATGCGGATTGGAAACAGTATCTCATCGACAATATCAAAGGTGGAGAATTGCTTGTGTATGGCGAAGAAGGTCAAAAGTAATTTTGGAATTACAATTTGGAATTGAAGTTGATTTTTATTCCGCTAAAACTTATTTTGAATGCCTTGTAGGGAACGGTGGCAGGAAGTTACGGACACACAATCTCCCGTTGGTCGTTGTATATCTCGTCAACCCATGCATGTGACCCACCAAAGATTTTCATCGCTTTGCTTGAAAATCGGGTTAGGTCTAGAACCCCACCGTTCCGCCGTTCCATCGGAACGGAATAATTATGATTTCATGTATGGTTTAGTAGGTTTTAGCATAAGCAGAGAAGCACTATGCAAAATAAAATTTGAGCAGGAGAATGATTATGAGAAAAACGATGATATATATAATAAGGAAGCGAAATTTTTTTGTCATGATGTTTTTGTTTTGCATTCTGCTATCGGGATGCAATTCAAAGATGAAATTCGAAAAGTCGCAGGACGAATTTAATACGACATACAAAAATGAGAATATCGAAGTACAAATTGCAAACAATGTCGAAAACAGCGAGGAGATTTTTCAAAGCATTGAGCGGGATTTGAACATTATCAATAACTTTGAGCCGATCGAGAAATTGACTGTTCGGGTGGATAATAAATTTCTAAAAGGCAATGACAAAAGCGGTGTGGAGTGTAACGGAGAATTTGTTAAAACTCCTCAGTTCAAACAACTGCTTATAGCCAATGCTTATGATTTGTACGATAATTGGAAAGCGGTCGGCATTTACGGGAATTTGTTTGGCGATGAAATGAATGTAAATTTTGTCAGCACAAATGCAAACGACAAAGCAACTGAGCAAAATCAAGGCAAAGTCGATTTTGTCTCCTACTACCGAAATCACAACTTCTCGTTGTTCGGCGCGCATTTCTTCCCCGACTTTTCAAGCGAAGAAGAAATAAAGAATCTGACTTTTGCATCGACAAGTCTGGTCAAATATCTGCTCGACAACGGCAAAAAAGAAAAGTTATTAAAGGAAGAAATATCCATCGAG
>JBGZSM010000049.1:0-32310 GCA_041853585.1 Filifactoraceae bacterium | reverse complement strand
TGTTTGGAGCAATAACAAGTTTATTAATTATAGAAATCCATTTCGAAAACCCAGTGTACTCATTTTATAAAAATATATCTTAGAATGTCCAAGACTCTGCTTTTAAGGAGAGATATATTATGAAAATATACAATATAATTGATTTATTTTCAGGAGTTGGAGGGTTGACTTACGGCTTTACCCGATTCCCTGAATTTAATATACTCGCAGCAAATGAAATCGAAAAAGACATTTCTATCGCCTATAAATTGAACCATCCCGAAGTCGAAATGCTGAATTGTGATATAAAAGATTTGACCGAAGAAGTTTTAATAGAGTCTTTGAAAGATCAAAAAGTAGATGTCATTGTGGGCGGACCGCCTTGTCAATCCTTTTCAACCCTTGGCAAAAGAAAAGTAGACGAACGGGCAAATCTGTTTTTACAATATAAAAGAGTTCTAAATATTTTACAACCGAAGGCTTTTGTTTTTGAAAATGTTGTCGGTATTCTGAGCATGGATAAGGGAAATTTTTTCAAACAGATTCAAGCCGAGTTTGAAGAAATCGGTTATGATTTGCAATTTCAGGTTTTAAATGCCGTAAATTTCGGTGTCCCTCAACATAGAGAACGAGTGATCCTTGTAGGATTTAAAGATAAAAATCCCTTTGTCTTTCCATCCCCTACGCATGGAGATGGTCTAAAACCTTTTGTGACACTAAAAGATGCTATCGGCGACTTGCCTGTTCTGAAAAGCGGCGAGCAAAGCAAACTTTATTCCTATGATATCAGTAATGAATTTTTGGAATTTGTAAGAGGTAACTCGGCAGAATTTGTTGAAGAACATACGGCTCCTAAAAACGGAGAACATCTTATTAGAATAATGGAAACTCTCAAGGACGGGCAATCCAAAGATGATTTACCCGAGTATATGCGTCCTAAGAGCGGATATGGAAATACCTATGCCAAACTGTGGTGGGAAAAGCCTTCAACCACGATAACAAGAAATTTCGCTTGCCCTTCTTCTTCGCGATGCATACACCCAAGAGATTCACGGGCAATGTCGATTCGTGAAGGTGCAAGATTACAAAGTTTTCCGGATGACTATAAATTTTACGGCTCGGACAGTACAAAACGATTACAAATCGGAAATGCCGTTCCACCGTTACTTTCCGTAGCAATTGCAAAACAAATTTTAGACGCTTTAAACAAATATGAAGCTGCCGACTAATCGGCAGCTTCTTTTTTAAATTCCTAATTCAATTTAACAATAAATTCCTCATCATCCCTATTCGGTGGTTCTTCCGTGAGCTCCCATCTAAAATATTCTTTTGGAATCATTTCATACGCCTTATCAATTTCTTTTGGCATAACATCTTCTCTTTAAAACATACTCGCTACTTTTTTATAATTATGATGAAACTGAAGTTGGCTCTGATGCCATTGCACAAATCCAAAAGGCAGCTGAATGGTCGTCCCGCCATTTCGAGAACCGAAATAAGTTTCTATCTCCGCCCTCTTTTGAGCCGCCTGACAAATAGCTTCTATATTAAGTATCTCATCCGTTTTATTCTCTCCTAGAAGATTTATATACCAAACAAAATCCGCCCATTCACACTTATCCAGTACGGCACCGGCGGAAAATGACAATTTTGTAATTTCGTAAGCATTCTCAACAAACCAGTTCAACAAATCATCATATAATCTTTCATCATAGTTTTTGAGAGTAGTCGCATTTAAACTTTTATGTCTAATCTGGCGTTTATAATTTTTTTTATTTTTTTTGTCAGCATATTTTTCAATAATTTCTACCGCATCATCCGCCGCAGCCCAAAACAAATTTATTGCTCTTTTTACCGAAGAAGGAATCTGCTTATTAAACTGCTCTTCAAAAGTGCTGATAAACAAATCCGCTCGAACAAAATAAACTTGTCCGCTCAAGCTCTTTTTAATGGAAATATTGACGGTTTTATCGTTTCTTAATTTTATCTTCAAATCCGTTTTTGATTTTGTTCCCTTGCCATTAACTCCGGGCACTTTTTTTTCGCACAAGCCTCCAATATCAGCTTCAATTATTGTCTCGCCGGGATATCCGATTTTTTCTAAAAAGCCTATTCTATACTCCAAATCGGTATCCAGCAGTTCTTTGACCAAGTCCTCATTTTTATGCCCCGATAATTTCGCATGTTGCCACCCGGAAGCACGATTTCGATTTTCCATTATTTCTCCTCTAAAAACAATTTGTAAGTTTCAATCTCAAGAGCGTCCGCTATGCGCTGGATATTTTCTAAAGAAATACTCCTGCGGTAGCACTCAATAGCACTAATGTAAGTTCGATGCATACCGCATTTATCGGAAAAATCTTCCTGAGACATACCCTTAGCAGTTCGATATTTTTTCAAGTTGGTTCCAAAAACTTTTATTATATCCATAATTTAAAACCTCCTATTGTATATAATTATATGCAATGAATACATTGAGTCTACATACAATAAGTATCCTTGTTTGTTCATAACTTTTAAATGCTAGCTAAAACCCACTTGGATATTAAATTGAATTATCGTCAATCAGTAAAAGCAAAATGTCTAATGAAACCAAATACCAAGTAGCTTGACACGATCCTTATCAAGCGCAAACATTGAACAAAAAATGAGAAAATGATATAATTCTATTGAGAAGAGAAAGCGGATAAAAATCCGGAAAGAAGAAAAATTTAGGAAGGTAAGATGATGAAAAGAAAATTGACAGCAACATTCGCTTTGGCAATTTCCGTGTTGCTCACCTTGACCGCTTGCAGCAAAGCGCCCGAGCAGGAAAAATCACAAAGCGATAATCCAAGCGTTACCGAAACGGATAAAGACAACACAAAATCCGAGAAAGAATCCGAGGAAACCTTGGACAAAGAGGCATTTGAAAAAAATTTCAACGAGCAGAATAAAACGCTTCAAAATGTTCACTTTCAGTTTGACGGGGACTATCTGTTCTTCGGAACACAATCCTATGTAAAACTCGACAGTCTGTATTTTTACGACCCGCAAACTTTAGAAAACACTGCTTACTATGTAAAACTCCACACAAAAGACCCGAATAAAGAAAACTCCGGCGAGACCATCCACATCAGTCCCGGCGGACATTATGTAAAATGGGAAGGTGAAAAAGACTGGACGGAGGGAACATCCGAAGGCGATTTGATTGACTATCACGGTTTCTCAAATATTTTGCAAAAAATCATGCGCGAAGACCCATACGAACTGAAAAAAACCGAATCCGGATACGAAGTCCTCGTCAACGACAAAAACTTTGACCTCCTCGGCACTTTTAAAGGCGAATTGGATTTTTGGCTGAAAGGAGTCGACCAAACGCAAGTAAACAAAGAAGTCATTTTCTTAATCGACGAAGAAACTTTCTACATCAAGGAAATTTCCGTCGATATGAACTATCAGGCAAATGATAATAAAGTAATAAAGACGCTGACAAAAATAATTGCAACCGAGCATAACCAAGTCGATTTGAAAATGCTCGAAGAAATCTATAAAGCGGCAGAACAATAAAGAAAGTCGTTTGAATCTTGGAAAAACCTTTGTTCACCATTCTAAAAAATTCCGATTGGAATTGATGAAAAGAAAGGACGAAAAGATGAAAACAGGAACCACTAAAACGAATGAAAAAATCAAAAAGGCGCTCGCCTTACTATCGGCAATGATGCTTTTGGTGCTTGCCGCCTGCACTACGAATCAGCAAAGCAGCGCTGATACCAAAATCACATCCGAAGTCGATGCGATGAGTATCGAAATATTCAATGCCGTTTTCCAAAGTCATGAAAAAGAAAAAAATCTCGTGCTATCTCCGCTCTCGATTCAGCGGCTGCTCGATTTGATGGCATTGGCAACGGATGAGCGAGCGGATTTGAAGACGCTGTCCGTCTATGACCAAAATCATTTGGAAAAATTGAATCTTGCGAACAGCAAGATGGAAAGTCTGATTTTGATTAACAAAAGTATGAGCGATACCAAGCCGGAGCTTTCTTTCAAAAATATCAAAATTACGGAATTTCCGGAGCCGGCAACCAAAGAAAAGATAAATCTTCAAAAAAGAGTGCTTGACGAAGTGCTCAACGATGAGCCGCTCGACGCCGAATCCATCTTGGTGTTGCTCGATGCGATTCAATATTACGCGGAATGGATTGAGCCGTTCGAGATCGATTCAACCGTCGATGCGGATTTTATAACTTTTGAAAACAAAAAAGTTTCCGTACCGACGATGTCCAAAAAATTCGACAGTCTCAACTATTGGACGGATGATGAAAAAGAAATCGCTCAACTTGACGGAAAAAATGACGCCAAAGTCTATTTCATCAAGCCAAAAAAAGACATCGAGAAATTAGACCTTGCTAAAGCCGTCGGTGAATTTAAAGAGAATTACAACAACGGCGAAGTGCAGTTCACGATGCCGAAAATCGAATACAAATTGATGACCGACCTCAAAGAAATGTTTGAGAAAATCGGTCTCGGCAAGATGCTTGTCGGATATGAGCTCGAAAAACTGATACCGGATGTGAAGATTAAAATTACTTCTGCCACACAGACCGCGACACTCAAAATCGACGAAAAAGGTGCGCGTGCCAAAGCCGTCACCGAAATCAAAAACGAAGCGGCAAAGTCTTTGAGCGAGCCGACCGAAATCAAGATGGACAGTCCGTACTACATCGTCATGACCGATGTGGAAAAAAATACAGGAGAAAATATCATCACCTTCGTTTGCTACATTGCCGACCCGAGCCAAAAAGGTGAATAGCCGTTAAAATCAAAGCGCATCGACTTCTCTTTTGCGCGATAACCTAAAAACCGACTCCGCAATATCGAATCTCTCCCAAAAGCCTTACCGAAGTTCGACTTTTGGGAAAAGATTCAGCGGGTCGGTTTTTTAAGTTCCGCAGAAAGTTCGATAGCCCGCCATCGAATACTTCGGTAATTCCTGATACTGCCTATCCGCTTCATCATAGCGATAAGGCGCTTGTAAAACGCTCAACAATTCCCGAAACGGATTCCAATCCCCTTCGAGCGCTTGTTGCAAAACCTCTTCCACCCGAAAATTACGAGGAATCACAAAAGGATTGACCGCCTGCATCCGTTGAGCGATTTTTGATTGTAACATCACGGACGCCGCTTCTTCATCTTGGGTCTCCCGCTCTTCCAAACGCACCGACCATTTCTGATGCCATTTCCCGAAATTTTCATCAGTAAACAACCGCTGCGTGCCTTCCAAATAAGCGCCGTCGCGTTTCATCCGCTCCAGAGTCAAACGCACAAAAGTATTTGTAAAATCCGCTTTATGTTCGAGCATCAGCGAAAGCAATTCGTCAACCAAAATCGCATCATCCGCTTTTTTGTCGAAAATCCCAAGCTTTTGACAGATTCCGTCAAACCAAAATTCTTCATAGAGCGGCTTAAACTTCATAATCTCCTCATTGGCAATCAAAAGAGCCTCTTCCTCATTTGCCGATAACAGCGGCAACAAAGTTTCCGCAAATCTCGCCAAATTCCACTGAGCAATCGGCGGCTGATTCTCATAGCGATATCTGCCATGTCTGTCAATCGAACTGAACACCGTCTTCGGATTGTATTCATCCATAAAAGCGCATGGCCCGTAGTCAATCGTCTCCCCAGAAATTGCCATATTGTCCGTGTTCATCACCCCATGAATAAATCCGACCGACTGCCATCTTGCAATCAGCGACGCCTGACGCTCGATAACCGCTCTAAGAAACAGACGATATTTTTCATCTTCCTTTTCATTTGCCAAATGCAAAAAATGTCGCCGAATCGTATAATCGGCAAGCGCACGAAGATTCGAAGGTTCCAGCGATGCCGCAAACTGAAAAGTCCCGACCCGAATATGACTGCTCGCCACCCTTGTCAACACCGCTCCCGGCAAAAGACTCTCCCGACGAATGTCCTCACCCGTAGTCACTACCGCCAGACTTCGCGTACTCGGAATCCCAAGTGCCGCCATCGCCTCGCTGATTAAATACTCCCGAAGCATGGGTGCCAGCGAAGAGCGACCGTCACCTCCACGCGAATACACCGTTCTTCCGCTGCCTTTGAGCTGCACATCAAAACGCTCACCCGAGGACAAAACTTTCTCTCCGAGCAACATCGCCCGACCGTCACCGAGCATATTCAGATAACCGTATTGATGACCCGCATAAGCCTGTGCAATCGGCGATGTTCCATCCAAAAACTCATTGCCCGAAAAAATTTTCGCCTTCTCCATATCCGATAAGCCGATTGAATCCGGAAATTCCAACTCCTTCGCCAGCTTTTCATTCCACAAAACTAAATTCGGTTTCGGGAAATTAGACTTCTCGGCATAGGTATAAAATCTCTTCGGCAAGCTCTCATAACTGTTTTCCAAATCCCACATGATTTGTCTTTCCATATTTTCCTCTTTCCGCACATCACGCGCTGACAAAAAAGGCATGGCGGATGCCATACCTCTTCACATTAAATCAATAAAGTCGGATATAAAGCTCGTTTAATACGCTCTTGCAAAATATGCCAAACGCTTCGCCGGCTTTCCGCAGTTCACGCACACATCCGACACCTGCTCGGTATCATGGAAAGGGAAACAACGAAGAGTCGCTGCGGTTTCCGCCTTGATTTGCTCCTCACATTCCTCACATTCACAATGCATCGCACGAATGAAACCCGGATTTTCGAGCAAAGCCGTTTTGAATTCGTCCATATTTTTTACCGTCGTCGTTCTCGACTCCCGATGCGCCTTCGCCTTCTCAAACAGATTCTTCTGAATCTCCTCCATCAAATTATTCAAATACTCCGCAAGACCGTCGATGGATACCTGCTCCTTCTCCAAAGTGTCACGGCGCACAATCGTCACCTGATTGTTCTGCAAATCACGAGGCCCGACCTCGATTCGCGCAGGAATTCCGAGCATTTCCGCTTCATTAAACTTATAGCCCGGCGATTTTTCGCTGCTGTCGTCCACATCCACGCGCAAAGTTTGTTTAAGCTCCGCATAAAGCTCATTCACCTTGTCGAGTACACCTTCCTTATGCTGCTGAATCGGAATGATACGCACTTGAGTCGGTGCCATTCTCGGTGGAATCACCAAACCGCGATTGTCCGAGTGAACCATAATCAGCCCGCCGATAAGACGGGTCGAAATTCCCCACGAAGTATGATACGGATGGCTGAGCCCGCCGTTTCTATCCTGATATTCAATGCCGAAAGCCTTCGTAAAATGCTGCGCCAAAAAATGACTCGTTCCCGATTGAAGCGCCTTGCCGTCATGCATCAAAGCCTCAATCGTATAAGTGTCCTGCGCTCCCGCAAAACGCTCGCGAATCGATTTTTGTCCCTTCACCACCGGCATCGCCATCAGCTCCTGCGCCACTTCCTCATAAATATCGAGCATTTGCAAAGTTTCCTTGATTGCTTCTTCCTCCGTTTCATGCAGCGTGTGACCCTCCTGCCACAAAAACTCCGAAGTTCTCAAAAAAGGACGCGTCGATTTTTCCCAGCGCACCACCGAGCACCATTGATTATATAGATATGGAAGGTCACGATACGAGCGCAACCATTTTTTATACATCTCACAAATAATCGTCTCCGAAGTCGGACGCACGACCAAACGCTCCGCCAAACGCTCACGACCCGCATGCGTGACCCATGCCACTTCCGGTGCAAAACCTTCGACATGCTCCGCCTCTTTCATCAGTAAATTCTCCGGTATCAGCAAAGGAAAATAGCAATTCTTATGTCCCGTTTCTTTGAATCGTCTATCCGCAAAACTTTGGATGCTCTCCCAAAGCGCATAGCCATACGGTTTGATGACCATAAAACCTTTGACCGGTGAATAGTCCACAAGGTCCGCCTTCGTAATGATATCCGTGTACCATTGCGCAAAATCATCCTCCATATTCGTGATTTCTTTTACAAATTGTTGTTCTTTCTTCGCCATACAATCCTCCATTTTTGAGCACCGACATCAAAAAATCCTTCCACCTCCATAGAGGCGAAAGGATCGCGGTACCACTCTAATTATCCCAAAGGAATATCTCATCAAGCTATAACGCGCCCAACCGTGATTGCTCATTGCTCCGAAGCAGGACATATTTTTTCAAACAAAAGGCTCTCAGCAACGCCTTCTCTCTGTGTGTTTTCCAAAATATGATTCTTCATCCACGCATATTATTTCTAAATTATAAACAAAAATCGAATTTTTGTCTAGATGCTTTTTACTTTTTCTCACTTTCAAGATAATTCCAATTGGATGCGCGACTCATCGGCACCGAATCTTTTTTTGCTTACAATTTTGATTCCGGCCATCCATTTTCACATAAAATTTCCCGGTCTAATATACAATAAAAATACATTGACATTTTTGATATATTTTTATACAATAGCAATCGTGTATGTTTTAAAACGCATAAAAAGATAGAAGGAGGAAGAAATATGTTTTCTAACAAGAAAATAATGCAAAAAACAAAGCATGTATTTTTCATTTTGGCAATCTGCTCATTCGTATTTTCTTTTGCAACCGATGTGTTTGCAAACGAGATTGCGAGTGAGCCCGGTACTGCCATAATCACATCGGAAAAGACGACGGAAGAAAAAATTCAAGTCCGATACCAAGTCCGATACATCGACGAAAATCAAAATGAAATTGATTTCAGCCGAACAAAAATCGGTTTTTTGGGAGAAGAGGTGAGCGAAAGAGCCATCCCCATAGCAAACCACGAACCGATATCGCCACGCGAGCAAAAATTGGTGCTTGCGAAAGAGAGCAACTTCATCGTATTTGAATACCGCTCAATCGACGCTGTCAAACTCGAGCTATTGAAACAAGATGCACTCCATCAAATAGAACAACTTAGCCGAATCAGTCTGAGAGAAAAAAATTCCGCAAAATCGGAAATTCAAGACGCAAAAAATGAAGCACAAGTGCTGTTGATACTCGAGGAAGTTAAAAAACTCGATGACAACACAAAAGTACAGGTTAGATATCAAATTCGATACTTTGACACCGACGGTAAAGAAATTGCGCCGAGCATCACTAAAATCGGATTCGCCGGCGAAGTGATTACCGAGAAGGCAATGAGAATCGATAAATATATCCAACCTTCGGAGCCACAAATCGTGAAGCTTTCGGAAGGCGAAAAGACCACCATCGTATTTGAATACGAAAAAATGCCGAAAATCCAAGTAAAATACAAAATAAAATTTGTGGACACCGACGGTAAAGAAATTGCACCGAGCATCACTAAAATCGGATTCGCCGGCGAAATCGTAACGGAAAAAGCGCAAGAAATAAAAAAATATATCAAGCCTTCCGAGCCGCAAATCGTCACGCTGGAAGAAAATACACAGCCGATTATTTTCAAATACGAAAAAACCGATGAAGTAAAAACCGTAGCGGAATTTATCAGCGAAAAGCTTGACCTTGAAAAAGAACTGGTCTATACCGACACCAATTTTGCGGGCAGACCGGAAGATTTGAAAGACTATGTCATCAAATCCATTTACAAACGAAAGCTTGCCATCACATTCTACGCAACCGATGAAGATGTTGACAAATTATATTGGGAGTTATGGAACAAGCCGGTTGATGCCAGCCTCGTCCGAATAGCGAGATTTTGGACAGCACGAGACAATGCCAAAACAAATACGCCGACCGGTATTGCAGGTGTAAACAGATATGCCATCGGTATCACATACCACATCACAAAAGAACAGCTGATGGAAGCGGAAAACAAAATCGATGAAATCATCGAGAAGGATGAAGTTGATAAGATGAGCGATTTGGAGAAGGCAAAATTCATCTACGACTACCTGATACTTCACACTGCAGTCAACGAGGATAACAACCGCGGATACAACCGATACAATCATAGTGCGGTACTGGTGGCAAATGCCGGTGTGTGCGAAGGCTATACGATGGCTTACAATCGAATCGCCGAAAGAGCCGGATTGAAATCAAGATTTGTCAGCGGAATTTACTATCCGGAATGGAATCCGAAAGTACAAAAAAGATACTTTGACGCCATATTGCCGCAAATGCAGACCGAAGTCTTCGACAAAAAACTCAACCATGCATGGAATCAGGTAAACATCGATGGACAATGGTACCATGTCGATTCATACCATGGCGACTACTATTACACCAACAATGTACGCTCTATGGTTTACGATTCCTTCCTGCGCTCAGCGGAAAATATCGGGAAAAATAGAATTTGGAACTACAATTTTACCCACAATTCACCGAGCGATTATCCGAAAAAGTTTTATAAACTTTCCGATTTAAAATAAAAAATCACAAAGCTTCCTTATTATAGAGGCAAAAAACAAAACGAATAAAGCTCTAAACAAAAGCGTAGCAACATTGTTACGCTTTTTACATAGAATGAATACGCCAAGATTTAAGACCCATACTCTTCGCCTTCTTGTGATTTGACAAAATTTGATATACAATATCTAAAAGAGTTCCATCGAAACAAAAAGCACATCCATTCAAAAAAGCTTAAAAAGCAAACATCAACAAGCTAATAAAGTATAAAGCAAAAAACGATGTACGAGACCGCGCAACTGAACGCACTCAACAAAGTTTAAACAAAAAAAGCTAGACAAATTCAATCAAAAAACTAAGCAAAATTAAATCAAAAAAGCTAAACAAATTCAAACAAAAAAAGCTAAACAAATTCAAACAAAAAAAGCTAAACAAAATTTGCAACGATTTTTTTGGATTAAACGAGGCGAGAAGTGAAGGGGCAAGATAGCGTACCCAGATGTACGAGACCGCGCAACTGAACGCACTCAACAAAGTTTAAACAAAAAAAGCTAGACAAATTCAATCAAAAAAGCTAAGCAAAATTTGCAACGATTTTTTGTTTTTAGACAAGGCAAGAAGCGAGAGCAAGAGGGAGCATATACAAATATGTGACCGATTGCTCGAGTGCACTTAACGCAGTATAAATCAAAAAAGCTAAGCAAATTAAGGAGGGAAATATGTCCAAGCAACTACAATGGGAACGAAAATTACTGGATTTGAGCTTGCGAAACAATCTGCTCAACCTTCGAGTGAGCAAAAATTTACTTCCCTTATTATTGGCAGAGCCGGCAGGAGTTGAAGATTTGCTGGCGAGCGGCAAAAGTTTTACTGTCAGCTCCGGTTATAATATTTTGCCGAAAAAATATCCGGAAGAAATCAATTTTTCCAATTTGCATCGATTGGATGAAGTGAAGCAGATACTTTGGAGCGACAAAACTATTTATAGTCCACTTTTGGAGCATCATCTCAAAGAGGCGATTGTTACATTGTATCGGACAAGTCGCTCATCCATCGAGGAAACCGGTGCGAATACATTGTATCTCGCCATCGGATTGATGCAGTGGATTGAGCCCAAATCGAAAGACAAACTGCGCTATGCCCCCTTGGTGCTGGTTCCGGTGGAGCTCGTGCGAAAATCGAGTGCACTGGGATATATTCTTCGCCAACGGGATGAAGAAGTCATGCTCAACACTACGCTGCTTGAAATGCTCAAGCAGGACTTTGATATACGAATCGAAGGGCTGGATCCGATTCCGATGGACGATAACGGCATCGATTTGCTCAAAATTTTTTCCATTTTTGAGCAAGCCATCGTCAAGCAATCGGATTGGACTATTTTAAAATCCTCCTATCTCGGTATTTTTTCATTTTCTCAATTTGTGATGTGGAACGATTTGCACACTCGCGCCGATATCCTTGCTCAAAACAAATTGGTAAAGAGCCTTATGGACGGTAAGTTGGCATGGCAGGCGGAAGCGATGCAAATGGATGAAAAAATTTCCGACGCCCGCTCCCTCGTGCCGATTCCGACCGACGCGTCACAGCTTTACGCCATCGAATCGGCAAGTGCAGACAAGAGCTTTGTCTTGCACGGACCGCCGGGAACCGGTAAATCTCAAACCATCACCGGAATTATTGCCAACGCATTGGCACAGGGAAAAACCATTCTTTTCGTTGCCGAAAAAATGGCGGCGCTCTCCGTCGTTCAAAAAAGGATGGCACGCTTGGGGCTTGCTGCATTTTGTCTGGAGCTTCATTCCAACAAAGCTAAAAAAAGCGATGTGATGAGCCAGTTGATGATTGCTGCCGAAGCCGTTTCCAAACACAATCCGGAGCAATACGCCAAGATGGCGGAGCAAGTTCATCAACTCCGAAAAGACCTCGACGAGTATGCCGATGCACTGCACAAAAAAAGAGCATCTGATTTCAGCTTTTACGAAATGCTCAACGCATACGAAGATGACAAGAATGCAAAAGATGTCGAAATCAGCCTTGAATATGCACAAAAAATCAATCGGGATCTCTACGAACAACATTGTTTGCTGATTCAAGAACTCGCCGCAAACAGCAAATCGCTTGGCGATGTAGCAAGCAATCCGCTCCGATGGATTGGGCTTGCACAATATGATAACAGCCTCAAGCAACGAATTTTGCCAAAAGCGGCGGAATACGAAAAATCTGTATCGGAACTTTTGCAAATCGCTACACCGATTGCCCGAAATATTTACCAAAAACCTGTTCAGAGCCTCGCCCAACTGGAGGAAATGAATCAGATTTTACAATATTTTATACTGTGGAACAAGCTGCCGGACGAGTGGACAATGCTCAGCGCACAAAAACTCCAAGAGATTTACGAATTTGCAACAGAATCCGAACTTGCCGAAGAAAAAAGTCAACAGCTGCTTGTCGATTGGCACGAAGAATTTTTGAATCAGGACGCTCGCGAGCTTTCAGCGCAGTGGGAAGAATACACCGCCAAAGGATTTTTCGGCAAATTCTTCGGACAGCTCAAAACCAAATCTACACTTTCCTCCTTTGCTCGAGGAAAAATTGACACGAATCGATTGGGAGAAGTTTTTGCCGATCTGCTTGCCTATCAGGAAGCAACACAAAAAGTTGCCCAAGCCCAAAGCGTGAAAAGCCTGCTCGGAAATCTTCGTCTGCAAAACGATTGGGCAAGCATTACACAATTTGCCGAAGAAGCCAAGCAAAGTCTTGCAATCTTGGACAAAATTGAGCGCCCGCACGAAGCGCGCAAAAATATTGCACTTTTGACTGCAGATTTTTCGTCAAGCTATCGAAAATTTTTGCAAAGCAAAGATGCACTTACCGAAATCGAGCCGCTCGAACATTTGTGCGACGACTATCTGAGCGAGCAACTGGAATTTGCAAGAGCATTGCAATCCAAAGCCGACTACATTCGAGAGTGGACACAGTTCAATGCCAAAAGAATCGAGTTGCAAAATCTCGGCTTGGACTCACTTGCCCAAGCACCATATCAGCTGAAACCGGAGGAATTTGAAAGTGCTTATCGAAAAAATCTTTTTACACAACTAATCATACTGACCCTGCAAGACCCGATTTTGCATAATTTTTCCGGCGCAACCTTCAACGAAAAAATAACTCGCTTCAAAAAACTTGGCGATGAATTGCAGGATCTGACAAAAAAAGAAATTTTCTACCGTTTGGCATCCCGTGTCCCCAACTTTACCAAAGAAGCATCGCAAAGCTCCGAGCTTGGCATTTTACAAAAAGCCATTCGCTCCAAAGCGAGAGGATTAAGTATTAGAAAGCTGTTTACACAAATCCCGAGCATTTTGCCGCGGCTCAGTCCCTGTATGCTGATGAGCCCGATTTCATGCGCACAATACTTGGATGTTCAACATCATTTTGATCTCGTCATCTTTGACGAAGCATCCCAGTTGACAACCGCCAAAGCCGTCGGCGTTCTCGCACGCGGCAAAGAAGCAATCATCGTCGGAGACCCCAACCAAATGCCGCCGACCTCCTTCTTCAGCAACAACGCATTGGACGAAGAAAATTTGGAGGAAGAAGACCTCGAAAGTATTCTGGACGACTGCTTGGCACTCTCCATGCCGCAAACTCATCTGCTTTGGCACTACCGCTCACGACACGAAAGCCTCATCGCATTCAGCAACGAAGCATTTTATGAGAGCAAGCTCTACACCTTCCCGTCAGCCAATGACCAAGAGAAAAAAGTGCGGCTCATCGCAAGCAACGGAATCTTTGAGCGAGGAGCGAGTCGAACCAATCCTATCGAAGCCAAGATGCTGGTCGATGAAATCATCCGTCGCTTTCAAGACCCCGAGCAAAAAAATCAAAGCATCGGCGTAGTCACCTTCAACATCTCCCAGCAAAAACTGATAGAAGATTTGTTGGAAGAAGCCTACGCCCAAGACGCCGAGCTCGACCTTTGGGCAAACGAAGCCGAAGAATCGCTCTTCGTCAAGAACCTTGAAAATGTGCAGGGCGACGAGCGTGATGTCATCCTCTTTTCCATCGGTTTCGGACCGGACAATGAAGGCAAAGTCTATATGAACTTCGGACCGCTCAACCAAGACGGCGGATGGCGCAGACTCAATGTTGCCGTCACCCGCTCACGACAGGAAATGCTCGTATTCTCCTCGCTTGCGCCCGAAGACATCGACCTCTCCCGAACACAGGCGAGAGGAGTTGCCGCACTACGCGAATTTTTGGCATACGCGCGAGATGGAAAACTCAATACGACAACGCAACAACAAAAAGATGCTTTCGGAATTCAAAAAAGCATCCAAACAAAACTGAGCGATAAAGGATATACGGTACATCATCGAGTCGGTCATTCCAAATTCAAAATCGATTTGGCGGTAGTAGACCCGAAAAACCCTTCCCGATATCTGCTCGGCATTATGCTCGACGGCGACAACTATCGTGATGCCAAAACAACCGGCGACCGCGAATTATCCGCCTTCTCCGTTTTGCAAGGACTCGGCTGGAATATTCATCGAATTTGGAGCATCGACTACTACGAAAATCAGCAAAAAGAGCTTGACAAAATTCTGCTGCTCTTACAAAAAATTGAAAGCGGCATCCCGATTGAATCCGAGCTACAACAAAATTCATCCCATCAAAAAAATATTCCGGCTACTCCAAGAAATGAAAGCATACACTCTTCACAAAAATTGGAACTTGCTACGGAAGAAACTGTTTTTGAATCAAAAGAAAATGATTTGAAAAATAATTTTGAAACGGATATAAAATTGGAGAACACAGCCGAAACACAAAATGAAACGGCGATTGAAAATCCGATAAATCCAAGCGCCGATAGCGAGCCGACAGCAGATTCGACAAGCGATTTGGAAAATCAAAACGAAGTAGCGGAAGAAAGCGCTGTGGAAAACATCGCGACTGAAAATGAAAATCAATTATATGCGCCGAATACTTTTCCACAAGAAAAGATTTTAGAAGTGCCTTATGAACTTGCGCCGCTCAAAGAACGCACACAGACGGCGGCCACTTTTACTGCACAAAAGAATATGCCGATACTCTCTGAATATATCGCAACGATTATTCAATACGAAGCACCCATCAGCGAAGCGATGCTCCACAAAAAAATTCTCAAAGCATTCGGCATCACGCGCGCAAATATCAATGTGCAATCGGCAATTATTCAGCAAATCAATTTGCTCAATCCAAAGTTCACATTGGTACAAGGGAATCGATACTTTTGGAAATCCAATCAGGACGAGAGCAATTACAATCTGGTACGCCAAAATGGAAAAGAAAACAAACGCGACATCGAGCAAATCCATCCCCAAGAGTTAAAAAACGCAATCAAGCTTGTGCTCCAGGAACAAATTTCCATTCCAAGAGATGCGCTCATCAAAGAAACCGGTAAAAAGTTGGGCTACACTCGAAGCACTCCGAGCATTCAGCAAAAACTGTCGGAAATTCTCGATGAACTCATTCAAAACGGAAAAATAGACAACAGCAATACCATGCTCAAACTGCAATGATATCCACGAAACGGATTCCCTCAAAAAAATCAAAATCTAAAAAATGGCAAACTCGTAAGAGCAAGCCATTTTTTATAGCAAATCGTGTCGCTAATCGAATCGCTTGATAAAAAAGCTGCTGCAAAACAAAATCTCATTTTGCAACAGCTTTTCATCTATCTAAAAACAGTACACTGTATTCAAACCGTCTATTTCAATAGACTATTTTACAACTACCACACGCTTTGAAATATCTTCTTTGTCTTTCGCATCCGGCTCGCTGACGATTCCACCAAACGGCATTTGTGCCAACAACTTGTACTCTTGAGGAACATTAAAGAGCTCCTTTACCTTTTGGTCAATTACCGGATTGTAATGTTGAAGCGACGCGCCTATCTCAAGTTCTCTCAACACAGACCAAACGCTGATTTGAAGCATTCCGTTCGCCTGGTTTGCCCATACCGGGAAATTCTCCGCATAAGGTGCAAATTGCTCCTGAAGTGCCTTTACCGTATTT
Source organism: Filifactoraceae bacterium (assembly GCA_041853585.1). Taxonomy (GTDB): domain Bacteria; phylum Bacillota; class Clostridia; order Peptostreptococcales; family Filifactoraceae; genus JAUNKE01. Next base: position 15,974 of record JBGZSM010000049.1, on the reverse strand, counting down.
TCATCATAGAAGAACAATACCGTACCTGCACCCGCTTTGAAAGAATCAATTTTTTCTCTAGGCACTTTTCCGTCAAACACATTATAAATTTCATCCCAAAGCAAATCATGCTTCTCACCAAGCGCTACAACCACTCTTGCACTCTTCATATTAAATGCGTCCGGTACCAACTCCGTAACCTGCTGAATCTTTGCTACCACTTCATCCGCAGAAACCGGTAGCTGTTTATTGATGTTATAATAAGTTCTTCTTTTTTCCAATGATTTTACAATGCTCATTTTTTAATCTCCTTTAAATTTAATTATTTTTTAATAAAAGTTCCATTTCGAAGCTCAACAAATGCTTGTTTCAATTCAGCTTCTGTATTCATAACAATCGGCCCGCCCCATGAAATGCTCTCGTTCAAAGTTTTAGAACCGATAAATAATACCTTCGCTTTTTCCGAACCCGACTCAATCGTTACGGAGCTGCCCTGTGTCAATTTCGCTGCTGTTTTCTCCTCGATACGCTCTCCCTCAACGGTAACATCCGACAACAAAGTGAACAGCATAATCGAATCTTCCGAAGTTGTTTCAATCTCAATCTTTGAGTTCGGCTCCAACTCGATGTCATAATAATTCAGCGGCGAATACTTTCCTTGAAATCCTTTATACTCTTTGTAATCCCCCGCCAACAGACGAAGTTTTCCGCCTTCAAAAGAAATCTCTTGAATTTGGTTATTCTTAATGCTGTGATATTCCGGCTCCACCATCTTTTTGTCCGCAGGTAAGTTCAACCAAAGTTGCACACCCAACAAACGCTCGCTCGGCGGAAGCTGCTCCTCATGCAAAATTCCTGAGCCGGCAGTCATCCATTGAACCTCGCCGTCATCTACGGTATCCTCAAATCCAAGACTGTCCTTGTGTTTCATTTTTCCTTTATACACATAACTTACAGTTTCTATCCCTCGATGAGGATGCATCGGAAATCCCGCCGTATAGTCATCCGGATTCTGACTGTCAAAAGAATCCAGCATTAAGATGGGGTCAAACTCATTCACCGTACCATGTCCCAAGACACGAACCAATTTTACACCCGCTCCGTCTGTCGCAGGAAATCCGGTGACCTTATTTTGTACTTTTCTCTTCATTTATTTTTCCTCCCAGTTTTTTCATAAGATAAGACAAATTATTTTTTTCTTCATCCGTCAATATACTCATGTAATCTTTTATCATTTCTTCATTTTTCGGAGCAAGCTTTTTTATCAATTTACGACCTTCATTCGTCAAGCTGATGATACATATTCTCCTATCCTTCTCATCCGAGTGGCGCTCTACATAATTCATCTTCACTAAATTGTTTATAATCAGCGGTATTGTTCCCATACTGCTCAGTATATGCTGGCGTACCATACCAACCGTCATATCCCCTTTGCTGTATAGAGCCTCTAAAACAGCAAATTGACTGAAAGTCAGTCCATGCTCCGAAGCGATTTTCGATGTTCTCTTATCAATGTCGTTTACATTTCTGTGCATTCCAATAAGAATTTTCAACTCAATATCGTTCATATACTCACTCCTTATAAATATCTGAGTAGATATTATCTATATAGATATTACTACGGGATTTTTATTTTGTCAACACTTTTTTATTTTAAAAATGAAATCCGATTTTCCTTGTAAAAATCTAGTGCTCGAGATATATAAGGAAAAAGACGCATCGTTATGATACGCCTTTTTTGTACTAATTAGTTTAGAAGTTGCAACACACCTTGTGGTGTTTGATTTGCTTGTGCAAGCATCGATGTTGCAGCTTGTGATAGAATGTTGTTCTTTGTGAATTCCATCATTTCTTTTGCCATATCCACATCTCTGATTCGGCTTTCTGCTGCTGTCATATTCTCTGTTGTTACGCCCAAGTTGTTGATTGTATGCTCTAGTCTGTTTTGGATAGCTCCTAGATCACCACGAGTTGATGATACCGTATTGATAGCTTCTTTTATTTTTTGAATTGCTGCTCCCGCACTCTCTTGAGTTCCTACAGAAATGTTAGCAATTCCTAAAGATGCTGATTCCATATCTCCAACGCTTACAGATACTTTTTGGAAAGAATCATTAGTATCTCCAACTTGCAAACTTAGATTTCCGCCAGTTGCAGTATTTAATGCTCCTGATACAGCTTCCGTATCAGTAATCGCGCCATGAGTCACGGAAATAGTAACACCGCGATATTTTTCAGCCAATTCTTCATCTGCTGCCGTTAGAATCTTAGATTCATCAATTCTTGATTCAAATGTGATTGTTCCTGACGAACCATTACCAGTAGTAGATTTCAATGAGAATGATATGAAAGATGCACCACCCGCAGTCTGTGGATCTGTTCCAAGTTTAAGAGTTGCTCCTCCCTGCTGAGCAGCAGCAGCTCCTTTGAACTTGAATGTTTGAGTTCCATCAATATTTCCACCATTAATAGTGATATTCTTAAGATTTTGGGCATTCGCCATGTTGATTTTCTTACCACCAAGGCTACCATCTAGCAATTTAATTCCGTTGAAATTAGTAGATTCCGCTATACGGTCAATCTCTTGAGTCAAAGATTGTACCTCTTTTTGAAGATTTTCTCTATCAGTTGTGTCTTGGTAAGTTCCGTTCGCGGATTGAGTAGCAAGTTCTGTCATACGATTTAGCATTGAGTGAACTTCTGTTAATGCGCCCTCTGCTGTCTGTACCAAAGAAATACCGTCTTGCGCATTTTTCTGTGCTGTCTCAAGTCCTTTGATTTGCGCTCTCATCTTTTCAGAGATTGCCAATCCTGCCGCGTCATCTCCCGCTTTGTTGATTTTAAATCCGGAAGATAGCTTCTCCAAGTTCTTGCCGATTGCTGAATTGTTGTTACCAAGTTGTCTGTGTGAATTTAGTGCTGAAATGTTGTGTTGAATTCTCATAATATACCTCCGTGTATTGTTTGGGAGAAAATCCTTTTTCTCCATTAAAATTTTTTATTAGCAATTCGCCGAAGTAGAACGCGTTCACTACTTTTTTGATTTGCTTACAACTGTATATCGTGCCCTATAAGCAATACTTAATATATTTAGCAAAAAAAATTTTTCAAATTCTTGCGGTTATCACTTCATTTTGATGAATAGAATAACCTTATTTTATGAATCGCCTGTAATTTTTTGTTTTACAATAACCCTATGCCCATTATCTTTTTGTAAATCTCTCAAAAATTGTTTTGATTTTTACTTTTCGATGACGAATTTCTTCCTTTATATTGTGTTTTTATCCTTCAAAAATATTTTTGATTTTGCATTCGACAATATTCTAAAAATGGATTTGAGTGTTTGCAATCAGAATTCTGAGTTTCATTTTCGGATTTTGCATTCGTGATTTTGAAATTGGGATTTGAAAATCATCGCTGTGATTTTTATCATATTCTCACCTCACAGTACAATTATATGCAACTATCCGGTGAAAATCAGACATTTTTTCTAACATATTTTCTTTAGTTTTTGAGTTTGGCTTTTTAAAATCTTGATTCAAAATTTTGTTTTTGAATTTTGGTTTTACGATTGCAATTTTGGGTTTTCGCGTCATTTTGTTCCGCGACAAACGCAATTTGGGGATGCGAAAAAAGAGACAGCCGGTTTTCTTTGCCATCTCTCATCCTCTTATGTTTTTGCACATTACTCTTCTGTATCATCCTCGTGATTCTTCGGATTTATCGGCTCTTTTACGACATCTTCTATCAGTTTGAATAAATCGATAAGCCGCTAATCGATTTCCTTCGCAAAGAATGCCGCCGCTTTTTTTAAGAACTCATTTTCCTTTTGGAGTTCTGTAAGTTGTTTTCTAAGCCGTAAATTCTCCTTCATGTAATCATAATCGGCTTTGGATTCTTCATTTATTTGGCATTCTTCGCGGAATTTTTTGACCCAAATAGAAATGATTGCTTTGGATACACCGTATTTTTCGGCAAGTCCTTTGAGGGTTCTTCCTTCTTCAAGATGAAGGCAGACAATCTTCTTCTTGAATTCCGGTTGATAGTTTCGACTCATATGTAATATACCTCGTTTCCTCCTAAGATTATATCTTATTAGGTCGTAATGTTACAAAAAAGCTTGACCACAACAATGTGCTCAACTGACTAAAGTCGTATTCAAAAAGGTCAGACAGCGTCTGACCTTTTCAGAAAAATTTATAGAATTTCAAAGTTGCTCATTTTGGGGCTCACATAAAAAATATAGATTTAACAGAACATTTTTCTCTTAAATCTCCATTTTCGTATTGTTGTCATTCTTATTATCCCCCAACCTATCTTTTCTCTCAATTTTATCTTATTGTTTGTCCAAGATTTGTTTGAGTTCTTCTTTGCTCGGCAGTACGGTTTGGTATTTGCTCGCAAAAATTTGTCGATTGTTTTCAGGCAATGTCATTTCAACCATGGATTGCTTTTTGTCTTTGCATAGGACGATGCCGATGGTAGGATTTTCATTTTCCAATTTTACTTTTCGATCGTAGTAGTTGACATACATTTGCATTTGTCCGAGATCCTGATGTTTAATTTCTCCGATTTTGAGATCAAACAGCACGAAGCATTTTAACAGCCGATTGTAAAACACAAGGTCAACAAAGAAATGTTCTTCGTCATAGGTTAATTGTTCTTGTCGTCCTACAAAGGTAAATCCTTTCCCCAATTCCAAGAGAAATTTTTGCAGGTTATCAATTATGCGATTCTCCAAATCCGATTCCGTGTAGGACACCATTTCCGGTAATCCCAAAAATTCCGGAATATAAGGGTCTTTGACAATATCTTGCGGAGTCTGAATCATTTGTCCTTCTTCAGCAAGCCGGCGAACTTTGTCTTCATCCGTACTAAGTACCAACCGCTCGTATAACGCGCTGTCGAATTGTCTTTTGAATTCGCTGAGACTCCAATCGTTTTGGTAACATTCAATTTCGTAAAAATGTCGCTCGTTGATGTTTTCAATTCTCATCAATTGAAGATAATGTGACCAACTGAGAAAAAATTTTCTACCGGTACTTGTAGTTGGCAAATTTTGGAATTGGTCAGACACCTTCTGACCGATTTGGTCTTTGGTGTAAACCAAGTAGAATTTGCGCATTTGTTTTAGATTTGTGATTGAAAATCCTTTGCCGAATTTTTGCGTCAGATAATCTGAAAGCTCAGCTAAAAGACATTGTCCGTATTGTGCTTTGTCGCTTCCTCTTTGTTCTTCTTCAACAATCATTTTTCCGATTTCAAAATAGGTATATACCATGGATAAATTGATGGCGGTTTTTGCTCTTTTTTGTCCTTCGGAAAGTATTTGTGCTACTTTCTCAAAAAAATTTTCTGCTATTTTGTCCAAATCAATCCCTCCTTTTTCAACTGTTCATTTTTCCGTCTTATATTCATTAATTTTTTTCAAATTTTATCTTGTATCTATTATATCATTTACCGAGAGCAAAGTGGAGCTCATTTTTGTTCAAAACAAAACGCCCAAGTTTTGCTTGAGCGTTTCGTTTTGCTATGCAAGTGCGACATTTTGTTTCTGGGTGACAAGGATGAATGCTCTTTCAAGCGTCGCGACTTTGGAACCGTCTTTGAATTCGAAGATTTCATTGTCGACAATCACTTGTCCCAGCGCTTTTACTTTTGCGCCTTCGATGACATCTGCCGGATAGGCGATGCCGAATCGGAAGTTGGAGCCGTTGTTCTTTTTGAACATCAGCACGAGAATTTTGTCGTTATCCATAGTGTCCTCCTTTCTTAGTTTCGGTTTGGTTAGTTTGTGATGCTGACGATGTTGACTCGGTTGATGACTCCGGTTTTTTCCTGGACTTGGAACATCGCGTTTGCGAATTCAAGCAGTTGGTCATCGGTTGCGCTTAGTCTGATGCTGTTGACGCTTTGGCTTTTGACAACTTTTTTGTCGCCAATCATGCCGAAGTCGTAGGTCATTTTCAGCGCGGTGCTTTTGAGTACGGAATTTGCCATATTGTGCCTCCTTTCTCTTGCTTTTTTATTGGAAGGGATTGCTCCCGAGCAAGCTATGCGAACATCTCGATGAGATTTTTGAATTCGTGCCATTCTTCCCATTGGTTTTCACTCATGCTTCGCGGGCACATTTTGCCGGATGCGTCGAAGTGTCGAACCACATTTTTGCTTGGGATTTTGTGTTTTTTCATCAGACCTTTCGTGAGTGACGCGGCGTTGAGGAAAGCGAGGTCGTAATTACCGTCGCGGTTGATGCAGATTTCGATGCCGATGGAATTTTCGTTGGTAATTCCGTTTTTGCCATGTCCGTCGCCGCAGTGCCAAGCGGCTCTTTCGTCTGCGACCACCTGCACGCTGCCTTTGTCATCGACAAAGTAGTGAGCGGATGCGCCAAGTTTTTTCCTGCCGAAGTATTTGGCATGGGCGATGGCGTCGGCACCGATGGCGGAATTGCCGGTGTCGTGAATAACGATGTAGCGGATTTTTTCATTGCCTCGCGAGGCGTGGTTGAATTGGGATATCATTTTTTTGTGGCTCATTTCGATTTTCTGCTTGTGACTTTCGGGCGAGCCGATTTTTTGATTTCCCGCGCCGAAGTCGATGATTTGTAATTCCAAGTTCTGTGTCATAGTTTCCTCTCTTTCTTTAAGCGGCTTAGTTGATTTGTTTTCTCGGGTTTATATCGTCGAGCGAAAGGCTGAGTTTTTGGATGGATGCGGAGAGGTTGTCGATTTTGCCTTCGAGCCGAACGAGCAGATAGATGCTGAGTACCATCGGGAAGCCGAAGTTGGCGATGTGGTTGAACATTTCTTCCATGTTTTCTCCTTTCTTTTTCGATTTGGTTTTTGGTTTTTGAATAATGCCCGTGAATTTTGATCTTGCTCCGGATTTCTGCTTGGGGGTTTAATCTTGAGTTTCCGTTTTGAGTTTTGTTTTTGATTTTTGATTTGTCCTTTGGAATTTTGATTTCGGTTGGCGATTTTTTGTTTGCTTTTTATCTTTCAATGGAGTATATGGAAAGTTGTTTCAAAATGGGGGAAATTTTTTGCAAAAAAAAATAGCTTTTTGCAAAGCTACCTTTATATATGTGTATTATTTTTTATTTTCAAGCGAATCGTAATCGTTGTCTTCTTCTTTGAGAAATAGACTTTTTCTGCCGTTGCTCGTTTCGTGCAAGAAAAATTCCTTGGATGTATCCGGCGCCAATTTTTGAGTGAAGACATGCATATCAAAGCTCATATCTCTCTCCTTTCGTTATGGATGACCGGCATCGGCGCGCTCGTTGCCGTCACGCGAAATATTGAGTATGGAATCCATTTGCTCGGGTATCCAATCTCTCGTTCCTTTCCCTTCGCGAATGAGATTGCGCTCATGATTCCAAAAATCCTGAATCGCTTGGTGGCGAAGTTTTTCTATAAATTGCGCATGCTCCTGCTCGTTCAATTTTTTGAGTAGCGCTCTGCGATTCTCGATGGATAATTTGTTGAAACTCTGTGTAAGCTCGCTGAGTGTCAAATCACGCAGCACGAATTCGCCTTTTTCGTTTTGTTTAATTTTGGATTGCAAAAAAGCCAATGCGGATTTCTCGTCGGCGCTCAATGGTCGGGATGCTTTTTTCATTTCCGCGAGCATGACAAAAATTTTCGCGCCCATTCGATCGACTTCTCCATTCATCCCCAATTTTGCTTTGCCGATTGCAATCAGCGGTGCCAATATGTCGGAAAAATTGTTTAGTTCGACGGTTTTGTCTTCAAACACGCGTGCAAATTTGCCCGTCGTCTTGGAAAAGCAAACGAGCTCGCCATCGCCAATCAGATAGCCGATGAGTACCATGTCTTTCGGAATGTACGGCGCTTGTGCAACCATCTCACGGGTGCCGAAAAATCGCGCGGCGAAATTAAAAATCTCGGCGCTGTCCGCAAACAGCAGCCAGTCTCTGTATGATTTCGGAATCCGAACTTGATTTTGTTTTTCCCAAAGTGCGACGGCATCTTCGCCGGCACTTCTCGTAAACCAAGAGGAATTCATCGTTTCCATCTGTTTGCATAAGTAAATGATGGTCTTGATTTCTTCTCTTAAACAGTTATTTTCTAAATTCATTCTTTACCTTTCTCTAAATAAAACCCTATCCGCTCATTGTCTTGTGTCTATCATATCGCATTTATTTTATTTATTCAATCTTTTTAACGAAAATAAAAAAGCAATCCGCTCAAAAGATTTTCAAAAATACGATTTAAAAGTCGATTGAGTTCTTGATTGCTTTTTGTGATTAGAAATTACTTCTGCCCTTTGTCGCCATATACAAGCAATTTGCCATCCACAATATTGTCAATGAGATATTGCTTCCAATCGGCTTCAAGCTCTTTGTAACTCTTGCCGAAGTATTCTTCAAAGGTGATTTTGGTAAAATCCTGCACCCCGAAGTATAACATCTTTTCCAATCCGTATTCTTTTATCAAATACATTACGAAACTAATGTTTGCATGGAAATTTTGTCGGTTCGGCTCATGGATTCCCTCAAAATACTTTTTGTCCATATTATCACGGAATAGAAAAACCGTATTATTTCCTTTATATACTTTATCGAAATAATCATCGAAGGAAAGCGACGAAGCAAAAGTGATGTGCAGGACTTTTTCCAAATTCACTTGTTGCTCTAAAAATGTCTCGAAGTTCAAGCGGTCTTTCTCAGGAATATTTTGGCGAAATAGTTTTTCTGCCAAGTTCAAATATTCGATTTCTCTAGGGTCTCTATTGGGATCCATATTTTGCGGTGTGAAAATCCAATTTTTTAGCTTTGCTCGAAATGTTTTGGAATGTACCATTCCCATATATGCGTCCAATCCTTCAGCAAGCCATTGCGGTCTGGCTTTTTCAAATGGGATATTTTGTTCAAAAGGATATCCCAACAAGAGATGATTATACTCGACCATTTGTGCTTCCACATTTTTCAAGAATATTTTTGTGGTCTTCGGTAAATAATAGTTCCATGTTTCCTGATTATCGAAAGTGTAAATTACTTTTGGAATTTGTGTCAGTTCTTTTTTATATTCTTCGTAAAAATTGGGGGCTTGCTCCCGAATGACTTGCAAGTTGTTGGCAATATCTTCATCAAAAGTTTTGATGATTTGTTCCGATTCTTTTGCCGTATCGTATTCCTTATCATCAGTTATTATATGCATTGAGAAACCGCCCGTATCACGCCTTGTCTCAAGATAAAGTTTTTCAAACGCCGATGGATTGCTAACCTTGATTTCGTTGATATGATTGTAGAGTTCTTCTAAATAAGTGATGTTGATGTTGTTTTCTTGTGCCCAAGGCTTGATGTCTTCAATAGAAATTTCTTCTTTCAACAGTTTTTCTTTTTGCCCGTTGCCCAAGAGATATTTGACTAAACTTGTCGATGCGTAGCTTAGATTCTTTATTTCTTCTTCACTTGAAAAATTGGGAAAGAAATGCGCGCCGAACAACGAAAAGTCATGATTTCGGTAGTAGGACTGGAAATCGACTTTGCTTTGATTTTGCTCAGTTGTTTTGTCGTTTGCATTTGTGCCGACAAAATTTACATTCATTTCATCGGCAAATAAATTCCCGTAAATCCCGACCGCTTTCCAATTATCATACAAATCGTACGCATTGGCTATCAATAGTTGTTTGAACTGAGGAGTGTTGACAAATTCTCCGTTGCTTTGCACGCCGCTTTTATCATTGCCTTTTAGAAATTTTTCGTTGACATGGATGCTAATTTTTTCAATCGGCTCAAAGTTGTCGATGATGTTCAAATCTCGCTCGATGCTTTTGAAAATTTCCTCGCTGCTTTCAACATTGTTTGCGATTTGGACTTCGATATGCTCGTTTTTGTAGGTTGTGCTGAATTCGTCCTGCGATTTTTCAAATTTCATTTTTGAATTACAACCCGACAGCAAAATGCAAAGCGAAAATATTACGAAAAAATTTTTTCGCTTCCTTATTATATAGCTCCTCATTATATGTATCGGAGCCGTATAATTCTTTATCGTCGGTCTCATAAATTCTCCTTTGCAAAGTTTTAGAATCAAAATTGAAAATGGAAATTGCCGATTTCAAACACAGGCTCAAAATCCGATTTTCAAATTCAATTCCCTTTTCAAAATCGTAATCACATGGAAGTCACAATTTGTATTTTGATTTCGATTCCAAATCTTTTCTGCATACCATCATATGATTTTTTCTAATTTCTATTTTATACTATAAAAGCATTTTATCCCGGAATATGTAATGAAATGTAGCTCAAAATGTAACGAAATGCATAAAACAAAAAGCATGGCATCCAAACATTTGTAGGACACCATGCCTTTACTCTTTTATCACAATTTTTGTGATAAAATTTTATAGGGATGTTTCAATTCGATTTTCAATTCCTTAACGAATACGAGAACTACTTTTGACCTTCTTCGCCATAAACGAGCCACTCTCCGTTTTCAATATTATCAACGAGATATTGTTTCCAATCGGATTCAAGCTCCTTGTAACTTTTGCCGAAGTATTCTTCAAAAGTGATACCTTTTGCATTTTCAATCGAAAGATAGAGCATTTTTTCCAGTCCGAATCGCTCCACCATATAGGTCACAAAGCTGACATTGGCAAAGAAATTAAGGTTGTTCGGCTCATCGATTCCATAATAAGTGTGCGGTCCTCTTTTAATAAAAACCGTGTTGCTGTTGAAAAAAGGTAGCCTGTTATACTCTGGAAATCCTATCCCGCTTGCGTTTAGTAGGTGGATCGCTTTGTTTCGATTCCCTTCTTCGGCAAGCCAATCATCAATATTTTGGGCATCAATATTTTTTTCAAATGTCTCTCTTTTCCCTTTCAAATATCTTCTGAGATTTTCATCAGAGTAGCTCGAATCGAACTCATCGTTCAAAAAATCATCAAGCAATGTCTTCATCTCATATCCATTGGAGTATCTTGTTCCCAAAAATATATCCAATCCTTCTACAATCCATTGCGGTCTATTCAAAGATACTGAGTGGTATTTAAATGTTTTTCCCAATAAGAAATGATTGTATTCCACCATTTGCGCACCCAGTTTTTGTAGATCAATCTTATAATTGCCTTGTGAACTTACATTGTCCTTGCTGTTAAAAACATAGTGAACCTTCGGCGCATTAGTTAATACTTTTTCATACTCTTTGTAGAAATTTGGGGCTTGTGTTCGAATGATTTGCAGATTGTTCTCGATATCTTTGTCAAACAAAACAAGCACTTGCTCCAACTTCGTTGCGGTGTCATATTTCTCGTCCATGGATGCAATTCGAATTGAAAAACCGTTTATGTCACGCCTTGTATCAAGGTAAAGTCTTTCAAACACCGATGGATTGCTAACCTTGATTTCGTTAATATGATTGTAGAGTTCTTCTAAATAAGTGATGTTGATGTTGTTCTCTTGTGCCCAAGGTCTGATATCTTCGATGGATATTTCTTTTTTCAACAGTTTTTCTTTTTTGCCGTTATCCAAAAAATATTTGACTAAACTTGTCGATGCGTAGGTCAGATTTTGAATCTCTTCTTCGCTCGAAAAGTCGGGGAAGAAATGTGCGCCGAACAATGAGAAATCGTGATTTTGGTAGTAGGAGACAAAATCGACTTTGCTTTGATTTTGCTCAGTTGTTTTGTCGTTTGCGTTTGCGCCGACAAAATTTACATTCATTTCATTGGCAAAGAGATTGCCGTAAATGCCGACCGCTTTCCAATTATCATACAGGTCAAAGGCATTGGCTATCAACAATTGTTTGAACTGAGGTGTTTTGATAAATTCCGCATTGCTTTGCACACCACTTTTGTCATTGCCTTTTAGAAATTTATTATCCACCCGAACAGTCAATTTCTCAATCGGCTCAAATTCATTGATGGTATTCAAATCTTGCTCAATGCTTTTGAAAATTTCCTCGGGATTCTCTACATTGTTTGCAACTTTTATTTCGATATGCTCATTCTTGTATGTCGTATTAAATTCGTCCTGCGATTTTTCAAATTTCAATTTGGGATTGCACGATGATAACAAAACGCAGAGCAAAAATATTACGAGAAAAATTTTTTTCTTCCTTATTATATGTCTCATCCTTTGTCTCATAAAAACTCTCCTGTTCAAATTATATTTCAAAACGAAATCGAATTCTCAATTTCAAATTGCAGATTCAAATCAGATTCCCAAATCAAATTCCCTTTTCAAAATCGTAATCACATGGAAGTCACAATTTGTATTTTGATTTCGATTTCGATTCCAAATCTTTTCTGCATACCATCATATGATTTTTTCTAATTTCTATTTTATACTATAAAATCATTTTACACCAAAATATGTAATGAAATGTAGCTCAAAATGTAACGAAATGCATAAAACAAAAGCATGGCATCCAAACATTTGTAGGACACCATGCCTTACTCGTTGTGCTCGTTTATCCAATTCCCGAAGTATTTCTTTCTCTGTTTTGTGCACAGTGCATACCATTCAGCAAGAGTGATAACGAAACAAACAATCCACCAATGGAGGCAAGGCTGTAAATCGGACCAAGTATTTTGTCCCCGAAAGCTCCAATCGGTCGAGAAATTCCTTGCGCCACATTGGAAATAATGCTGAATTTTGAAAACTGAAATCGAATTTCGCTTGGCTCGTACAATTTATAAATTTCAATGCTGTAGTAAGTCATGATAATCGAGCTGACCATTCCACTCACAAACAAAATACCCAGTAAAGCATTGTAGTCCGGTTTTAGCAAAACCGATAGCAGCAGCAATCCCATAAATAATGTTCCTGCTCTCGAAAAAAGATGTAGACGCTTTTGAATAAACGGTGCATTGACAAGCATGGAGTCGACGACACCCCCAAAAGAAAGACTCGCCATCAAAAATCCGTATCGCCCGTCGCTCTCGCCCAAAAATTTTACAATATAAGATAGCGTGACAATCGAGGCGGCACTTCCCAGACACAAGATGGTAAATGCTCCGAAATAAATTTCATTCTTCTTTTCCCTTCATTCACAAAGAAATCCTTCATCGTTACCCTTTGATTTTCATCGGACAGATTGCTCGGATATTGATTTTTGTCGACAAAAAGAATAACGAATGCCGCCAACACATAGATGAGCCCTACTGAGAGCACAAGGTTCTCATAATCAAATTTAAGCATCACATAGCCTGCCGTCGCATTGGCAACAACGGGAATCAAACCGTTGACGACACGAGACATGCTCTGCCATTTGAAAATTTCAGCATCGCTCGCATTGATGCGCAAATATTCCGCACAAACGCTTCCAAAGCAAAAAACACAATTTGAAACGAAATATAAATTGCCAACAAAATATAAATGTTTTGAATGAGTAGAAAACACATCACAAAAAGCGCCGACGAGATTTCTCCCGAAAAAAACAGCGTGCGAAAGGATTGCCGAATTTTCATATTGCTGATTACGGGTGTGCATATCACATTTCCCATCAGCGTAATAAAAGGTATCAGCGACGCCAAGATAAGATTGCTCGTATCTCGGTAAATTTTGAGTGTCATGCACATTCCAAGAAAGACGGAGCCGAAAGACGAAATGAAATCCGCCACAAACATTTTTTGCAGATTCTTATTTTGTGTAATTTGTAAAATACTCATCATCTATCCTTTTAATAATATTTGCAAGTTTGAGATTTTATTTACGCTATTTGACAGGAAATACGCTTCTAAAAAATCCCCGAGACAAAAACATATATAACACAATTCTTATTTGTAGTACTAAAAATAACACTTCATCTAATAATGATTCTGACTTAATCATTCAATACTCTGCAAATTTTATCTTATACTCTTCATTATTCCAGACTCTATTAGTAGTACTTGAGTCGCCATAGAATCAAACTCTGGAGAATGAGATATGATTACAATGGTTTTCTTATCTTTAATGGTTTTCTTATCTTTAATTTTTTTCAAATATCTAACTAGATTTTTACTTGTATTTTCATCTAAATTCGTCAAAGGCTCATCTAAAAAAATATAGTCACTCTCTGTAGATAGAACTCGAAGCAAATTAATTTTTTGTTGCTCACCAAAACTCAAATTAATTGGATTAGTACGAATCTCTTTATCTTCAAAATCAATACCTAGCATACTAACAATTTCTTGCTTGGGTTGGATACCGAACATATTATCATTAAAATTACCGTTCACTAACACAATAGGATAAGTCAACATGCTGTAATTTTGTACTGCTTTGTCAATTCGAATTTCCCCTTCCGCAAAACGATAGTCCGTATTACTCGTCAAATAATTTATCAACATAGATTTTCCGCTTCCGTTTGCTCCTTTAATAACAACAAATTCACCTTGATTAATTTTAATATTTTCTACTTTGTAAAGTAGATTTTTTTTCTCGACATCAGAAAAGATATGAAAATTATGCATTGATATATTGTCATCGTTTGTATATAGATGCCTAAAATCAGATTCTTTAACTGATTCATTATCAATTTGCTCCACTCGAATAAAGTTCTCATCATTTGTCTTCATCCGAACAACTTGTTCAAAAATGATAGTGATTGGTTCAGAAACAAATGATAATGTTTGACTCACAAAAACAATTTCTCCTATAGTAATCTTATTTTGAAAATATAACATAGAGCAAATTCCTAAAACAATTACACCATACAGTCTGTTTAATATGCTCGGAATGCTAGTAGATAGTATCTGGTATAAGCGAAAATGTAAAATAAATTTTTTATATTTCTGATTCGCTTCTTCCAGCTTCTAAATAAAAAATTTTTGATTTTTCCCAATAACAATTTCTCGCTTGTAATCAATGATATTTCTCAATACTGTCAACAAGGTATCTTGCTCTGGCATTCCTTTGCGTTGATATTCTCCTGTCCACTCACTAGGCTTCACAACTGCGCATGCGGTAGTTGGGATGTATAACATAAAGATTAGGCCGATCAGCAGATTAATCCTCAACATAATCCCCAATACTAAAAGAACGATGAGAATGTTCGCAATCCATTTTGTACACATAGTGTTAATTATTTCTCCACAAATATAGGCAGAGTTGCTTGCAACGTTAAAGTAATATCCTTTTTCTCTTTTATCATAATCTGCTGGACTCAATCTCATTAAATTAGACATTACTTTCTTGGAAATCCTCATAGAATTATTTATTTCCAACTCTAGAGGATAATATTGTTCTAAGAAAATTGATGTAATACTGCATGTTATTCCTATCAAAAAACACATAGTAAAGGCATATCCTAATTGTCCCTTTGATCTATGTATTAATACATTTTCGATCAGATAGGATACAGTATAAGAAGATAATAGAACTAAAACGGCATGAAGTAAGATCCCAGAGATGGCTAAAATATATTTTTTATCGAAGTTCTTTATTAATCGTTTTGTCCACAATGAGTTTTTCATTTTTCCTCCTAAAGCGCTCTAGGAGATTACTCAATGTAATCTCCTCTACCAAAACTTTCTCCATTTAATTTTTGCCTTTTCCGCCAATAGAGACACCAGAACAACAGTTACCAGTTGTTGTAATCAAGCTAGGCTTTTGAGAAGTTTTAATAATTATATCCATACTTTTCACCCCCTTTCTGATTTTATATAACAACCCTAAATTCCTACTGCTGGTTTTAATAACTCTTCTATAATAGTTTTGTGAGGAATACAGGCGCTATTACCATTTTTCTTACTATATCACATCCGCTCATACAAAGTGGAAGAACTTTACATTCTTTACATTCAAGTGGAAATTTCTCAAATGCTCTTATCTCAAAATTTAACTTTTCCTTATTATCAGTAGATAAATTAACCGAACAATATGTTCTCTGCAAATTTGGAGAGAGACAAATTGCATTTCCGGTAACAAAAGGACATTTTGAAATAACAGAGTGAGGAATAATATGCCTATCAGAACTTATTTTCTTTAATTCTTTCCATGCAAGAAAATAATAGTGTGCATATTCCTCATCATCCAGCTCATC
>JBGZSM010000048.1:0-17953 GCA_041853585.1 Filifactoraceae bacterium | reverse complement strand
TTAATAAAACCATAAATAAATTTTCGTTCCGATGAAACGGCGACCACACCGTTCCCTAACGATATGGTTTCCCATGAAAATCTAAAATCTCGCTTACACGCCGAGGGCGATGCTGGCGATGATGATAATGCATTGTAAGCCGAACATCATCAAAAACAGCGGGGTAATAAATTTGTACCATCTATCCATGCCGATTCCCATGATGCCACATTCGATGGCGACACCGGTCGGCCAGAACATATTGGAGAATCCGTCGCCGAATTGGTATGCGATGACGGAAACTTCGCGCGATAGTCCCACCAAGTCGGCGAGAGGTGCCATAATCGGCATCATAACGACGGCTTGACCGGAACCGGACGGTATGAAAAAGTTGATTAGATTTTGTATGACGAGCATACCGATTCCTGAAATATTTTTCGGCAGCGCACTGATGAGGTTTGCCATTGCGTTGACGGTAGTCGCGGTGATATTGCCTTGTGTCATCACTACGGAAATCGAGCGCGCCACACCGATGAGCAATGTTCCGTACAATGCATTGCGACAGCCTTTGACAAAATGTTCAGCGGTCTCATTGAGTGTCATTTTGTTGATGAGACAGGTTGCGACCATAAATATCAAAAACAGCGCTGCAAGTTCTTTAAGATAAAATCCGAATTTGATGATTCCGACGCTGATGCAGACGATGAGCAGTCCGAATCCCAAGATGCTGATTTTTTGTGCTTTTGTAAAAGGCAGCTCCAGCACTTCATCTCGACTTTTGAGATTCTCAAGGTCAGTGTGGGTTTCGCCATAGAGTACGCTTTTGCTCGGGTCTTTTTTGATTTTGTGTGCGTAGTACATCACATAGCCGATGGACAACATTTCAAAGAGGATAAATGAAATGATGCGCACTATCGTGATTTTGCCACCCATGAGCGGAACTCCGGCGATGTTGCTTGCGATTCCGATGGTGAACGGATTGAGTATGGCGGCGGCAAATCCGGTGGCGACTCCGACAAAGACGATGGCTCCTCCAACGATTTTGTCATAGCCCAAAGTGATACCGATAACCATAAATGCCGGTATCAGTCCGTAGGTTTCTTCATACATTCCGAAGGTCGTTCCTGCCAATCCGAACAGTATCATAAACACCGGAATGATGAGAAAGTCGCGGTCGCCCAATATGCGCAACAAGAATCCGGCGAGTGCATTGAGGGCTCCGGTTTCCATCAGAACATGCACATAGGCGGCTGCCATGAGCACGAAGAATATAATGTCGGCCGCTTCGACAAATCCGTCGTAGATGCTTTGCACCATGCCCCAAGGAGTGACAGGTGTGGAAGCGATTTGTGTGTAACTTCCCGGTATGATGACTTCTCGCCCGAGGGATTCGACGGTTTCTTTTTGGAATTCGCCGGCGGGGATAATCCATGTCATAATGGTGCAGATAATGGTGATGCTGATCAATATAATAAATGCATTGGGCGATTTGAATTTTTTCTTCGGTTTGCTTAAATTCTCCATAAAAACTCCTTATCTCAACCTTTTAATTGATTCCCCTTTTTCAAATCTCTTGTCGCTCCTCTTTATTCGGGAATCCCTTCGTTTCCCACGAGGATGTTTATTTTTTTACGCTCTGCATTTGTTCTTTCCATTGTTTTTTTGTCTGCTCAAGTTTTTCAGGATATTCGACAAGTTCGAGGGCGATTCCCGCCATCGCGCAGACGCATTGGTGTAGTCGGTCATAAGCGTATCGGCTGTCGACCAAGTCGAGCGCACTGACTTCGTGCGGAAGCATCGGCTCGGGTGAATCGAGTCCGATTTCCATATACATGGTCGGGCAAACATGACTGACATTGCCGATATCGGTCGAGCCTGCTCGTTCTCGTGCCTCCTCGATGGTTTCGGTTGCTTCGATGCCGTTCATTCGCAGATGTTTGTCGGCGATTTCTTGCAGTATCGGGACATGCACGAGATTGTCCATCGGCAATTCGGGACTGATGATTTCCAAACTTGCTCCGGTCATCATTGCAGCCCCTTTGGCAACATTGTGTACTTTTTCAATCAGCTCGTTGACATAGGCTCGGGTTTGTGCGCGCACATAGAGAAGGCAGCTCGCTTTGTCGGGCACGATGTTAGCTGCTTGTCCGCCGTTGGTGATGATGCCGTGGATTCTCGCGTCGGGTTTGACATGTTGTCGAAGCGCGTTGATGCCGGCAAAGGTCAGTTGTACCGCGTCGAGGGCGTTGATGCCGTCCCATGGTGCGCCGGAGGAATGGGATGCGCGTCCGCGAAATTCAAATTGAAATGCGTTCATCGCGAGGGCGCATGGGCATACGCTGCTGACGGGCGACAGATGGGATTGGATGACCACATCGATGTCGTCAAAGAGTTTTTGTTCAACCATCGCAACTTTGGAGCAGTAGGTTTCTTCTGCCGGCGTTCCAATCAAAACGACTTGAAAATCGCGATGTTTGGTGAGCTCTTTGAGCACGACGGCGGTTCCGACGGTTGTCGATGAAATCCAGTTGTGACCGCAGGCGTGGGCGTTGCGCTTGTCTTCGTAGTATCCCGGCAAGGCGTCGTATTCGGCAAGCAACGCGATGGTCGGTTTGCCTTTGCCGTAGCTTGCACGAAATGCAGTTTCCATTCCGGCGTACGGATACTCCACTTCAAATCCTTTTTGCTTGAGGTAATCGACCAGGTACTTGGATGAAATGTATTCTTTCATGCCGAGCTCCGGATTTTCAAAAATGAAATGGTTGATTTCCTCAAATTCTTTGCCCAAAGATTGCTCAATCTCCCGGCTGTGCTTTAATAATTCGTTAAATTCCATGGGACACCTCCATTCTTTGCCATTGGATTGTGAACTTGTAGATGATATGAAATTAAATTGTCGTCATTAAGTATTTTGCTCGCTGGAGCTGTTTTGTGGTTTGTATTTTAGATTTTTGATTTTCGATTTGAAAAATTCGTATTGATTTTTGTTACGGTTTTTTGCGTATCAAAACAGAATCGAATTTTCAAAATCCAATTCCATGTGTTTTAATGTGTTGCAAAATCCATTTGCTTTTGCAATTTATTTTTCCAAGTTTCTTCTCGTTCTCGGGAAGTAAGTAAATTTTTCCGCTCGATAGTTATGTGTTTGAGTTTTTGATTTCCTGTATAAAAAATGAATCGGGTTTACGAAATTAAATTCAAGTTTCGGTCTTGTGTCTTTTTCGCAAACAACTGTTTTTTAAAATTTAAACCATTATACAATTTTAGAGCGGACTTGTCAACAAGCAATAACTTATAATGATACAGAGAACTCCGTTCCGGTTTTGGAATTGAGAGTTTGATTTTGTCATTTAAAATCAGGAAAGGAATTTGGGATTTCCCATTTAAGATTTTAGAAGGTCGGTTTATCTTGATTTGAATTTTGTTCTGTTGGTACGGTGAGTTACGAATCCAACTTGATTTTTAGACATGGTAATAAAAATATCTGTTCCGTTGGTAAGGTGGAACGAAGAGGTTATAGACCTAACCCGATTTTCAAGCAAAGCGATGAAAATCTTTGGTAGGTCACATGCATGGGTTGACGAGATATACAACGACCGCAGGGAGATTGTGTATCGGTAACCTACTGCCTTCGTTCCCTACAAGTTATTCAAGATAAATTTCAGAAGAAAATCATACCTTTTCCGCTCTGCGACAAACTTCGTTTGTCGTTCGGAAGTAAGATTTTAAATCCGAAATATTGTTTTTCCCTTTCAAAAATAAAATCAAAGCCCGGTCATTTTCCGAACATTTTTTCGCAAATCAAAATAAACATGGGCATATATTGTGTTCGAATTTGAACACAGCGCAAAAAATTTATGGTATAATAGCTAATGATAAATAAATGGAGGTATCCCATGAGCAGAATATTGGGCACAGTGGTTAGAGGTTTGAGAACACCGATTTTTCAAAGGGGCGATGATGTTGCGCAATTGGTAACGGATACGGTGAAAAATTTTTGGTCTCAAGAAAAAATTGAAATTGGCGAAAAAGATGTACTTGCGATTACAGAGTCGGTCGTAGCGAGGGCGCAGGGCAATTATGTCAGCGTGGACGATATTGCGACGGATGTTCGTCAAAAGTTCGGAGATTCGACGATTGGTGTGATTTTCCCGATTTTGAGTCGTAATCGTTTTGCAATCAATCTCAAAGGGATTGCTCGCGGCGCATCCAAAAAAATTGTGTTGATGTTGGCTTATCCGTCGGATGAGGTGGGTAATCATTTGGTTTATGTCGATCGTTTGGATGAAAAAAATGTGAATCCATGGACGGATGTGCTGAGCGAAAAGCAGTTTCGTGAGCATTTCGGTTACGAAAAGCATACTTTTACGGGAATTGATTATATCGAATATTATAAGGACATCGTGCTGGCGGAAGGAAAGGAATGTGAAATTATTTTTTCCAACAATCCGCTGACCATTCTAAATTATACGGATGCTGTGCTTCAATGTGATATTCATAGCCGAAAGCGTACGAAGAAATTGCTTACGAAGTCGGGGTGCCAAAAGGTTTTTGGGCTTGAAGATATTATGTCCGCCCCGATAAACGGCAGCGGTTATAATGCGGATTACGGTTTGCTCGGCTCAAACAAGGCGACGGAGAATGAAATCAAATTGTTCCCTCGCGATTGTTTTGATTTGGTGAAAAAGATTCAGCAAAATCTTTTTGAGATTTCGGGCAAGAAGGTGGAAGTCATGGTATATGGCGACGGGGCGTTCAAAGATCCGGTCGGCCATATTTGGGAATTGGCGGACCCCGTTGTTTCTCCGGGTTATACCAAAGGGTTGGAAGGCACGCCGAATGAAATTAAGCTGAAATATATCGCGGACAACGAGTTTGCGCATTTGCAAGGTGACGAGCTCAAGCAGGCGATTTCGGAATATATTACGAACAAGGGCAATAATTTGACCGGTGACATGGCAAGTCAGGGAACGACGCCGAGACGGTTGACGGATTTAATCGGCTCGCTGTGTGATTTGACTTCGGGCAGTGGCGATAAAGGAACGCCGGTAATTTATATCCAAGGATATTTTGACAATTTCACAAAACCGACTTTCTAGCAGGATTTCATTGCTAATGACAATTGTAAATTGAATTTACAAATAAAACGAGAGTTAAAAAACGAGATGCTGATGCGAAATCGGCGTCTCGTTTTTAGATTGGGAAATTGAATTAGAAATTCAAAATTTCATTTCTAATTTTAGTATCAAAATCTGAATCTGAATGTGAATCATCAATTTCATTTTCAGATTTGCAGCATATAAAAAGTGCCACCGAGGATGACACTTTTTTATTGTCTATTTGGCTTTACCCAGCATTTGTAAAAATTCGGCTTCGTCGATGACTCGTATGCCGAGTTGGTTGGCTTTATCGAGTTTGGAGCCCGCTTCTTCGCCGGCGAGTACGATGGATGTGTTTTTGCTGACGGAGCTGACGACTTCGCCGCCGTGTTTTTCAATGAGGGCGCCGGCTTCGTTTCGCTTCATCGTCGGAAGCGTGCCGGTGAGTACGAATTTGAGTCCGCTGAAGATTTGAGATTCGCTCGCTTGACTTTCGGATGTCATATTAACGCCGAGATTTTTCATTTCTTCAATCAGATGGCGATTGCTTTCGTTGGCAAAGAAATCGACGATGCTGTTTGCCATTCTCGTGCCGAAGTCGGAAAGTGCGCAGAGCTCTTCGACGCTCGCATTCATCAGTTTTTCCATTGAGCCGTATTGCTTTTGAAGCATTTTGGATGCTTTTTCGCCGATAAAGTCGATGCCCAGTCCGAAGATAAGGCGATAAATCTCCTGATTTTTGGATTTTTCGATGGCTTGGATGAGATTTTGGGAGGATTTTTCTTTGAATCCTTCCATGCTCATGATGTCGTCCATCGTGAGTTTGTAAATGTCGGCGATGCTTTGTATCAGTTTTTTGTCATACAATTTGTTGACGATGGAGATGCCGAGTTTGTCAATGTCCATCGCTTGTTTGGATACGAAGTGAATGATGGAGCGTTTGATTCTTGCCGGACAGGAGATGTTGAGGCATTTGTATGCCGCCTCGCCTTCTTCGCGCACGACTTCGCTTTGACATTCGGGACAATGGCTCGGCAAATGGTATTTCTGCTCGCTGCCGTCTCTTTTGTCAAAAACGACTTCCAATACTTCGGGAATGATTTCGCCGGCTTTTTGGATGATGACGGTGTCGCCGATGCGGATATCTTTTTGGTCGATGATATCTTGGTTGTGCAAGGTCGCGCGACTGACAGTGCTGCCGGAAATAAAGACGGGCTCAAGCACGGCGGTCGGTGTGAGCGCGCCGGTGCGTCCGACTTGTACTTCGATATCGAGGATTTTGGTTTCTTTTTTTTCTGCGGGGAATTTGTATGCAATCGCCCAGCGTGGCGTTTTTGCAGTAGCTCCCAATTTTTCGCGTGCGTCGATGTCATTGACTTTGATGACGATGCCGTCAATGTCAAAGTCGAGCTGATTTTTCTGCTCGCCGATTTGTTCGATCGCCTGCCACACTTCTTCCATCGTTGCGCACACTTGTCGGTACGGGCTGACCGGAAATCCGAGCTCTTGCAAAAAATTGAGCATCTGTTCGTGCTTGCGATGGCTCTGCAATTCATTTTCCACATTGAAGATGAATATGGAGAGCGGTCTTTTGGCGGTGATTTTGGAATCGAGTTGTCTCAAGGAGCCGGATGCGGCGTTGCGCGGATTGGCAAAGGTCTGTAAGCCGTTTTTTTCCTGTTGCTCGTTCATTTTGGCAAAGGCTTTTTTTCCGATATAAACTTCGCCGCGCACGATGAGTTGTCCGTTGTAATCGATGGTTTTTGGAATCTCCTGAATGGTTTTGAGATTTTGGGTCACTTCTTCACCGACGGTGCCGTTTCCTCGCGTGCCCCCCCGAATCAATTTACCTTGCTCGTATTCAAGGGATACGGATAGTCCGTCAATTTTGTATTCGACAACATATTCGACTTGGGGCGCAACCGCTCGCACTCGGCGGTCGAATTCCATCAGCTCACCTTTGTCGAACACATTGCCGAGCGAGAGCATTTGTCGAAGATGCTGATATGGTGCAAATCCCTCGGCGGCTTTCCCTCCGACTCTTTGGGTCGGCGAATTTTTGTCGGCGAATTGCGGATATTGTTCTTCCAGCTCCGCCAATTCTCGAAGCAGGGCATCAAACTCGAAGTCGCTGATGACGCTGTTGTCGTTCTCGTAGTATTCTTTGTTATAGTAGGTCAGCAGCTCGCGCAGTTCTTTGATTCGTTGCTCGGTTTGCTCGATGGTAATTTGCTCCATGTTTTTCTCCTTTAATATGTCATTGTATTTTTGTTTTTTTCTTTTTTGTGCTTTTATATCATACCACAAAAATACCTTTTCTGCCTTTCCGGATTTCAATTTTGCTGCAAATTTTACGCCAACAAAAAAAGAATTCAGGTTGCCCCAAATTCTTTTCGTCTTATTTTGCGTAGTCGATTGCTCGCGTTTCGCGAATGATATTCACTTTGATTTGTCCCGGATATTCCATCTCGCTTTCGATTCGTTTGGTCACTTCTCTTGCGAGCAATGGTAGGGTTGAATCATTGATGTCTTCCGGTTTAACAAGAATTCGAACTTCTCGTCCCGCTTGAATTGCGTAGGATTTGTCAACGCCTTCAAACGAATTGGAAATTTCTTCAAGTTTTTCAAGTCGCTTGATATATGCCTCGAGCGTCTCGCCTCTTGCTCCCGGTCTTGCTGCTGATATTGCATCCGCCGCTGTTACCAACACCGCTTCCACTGTCTGCGGCTCGTAATCACCATGATGGGTTGACATCGCGTGAATCACTTCTTTCGATTCCTTATATCTTCTAAGCAAATCCATCCCTATTTCGACATGGGTTCCTTCCATTTCATGATCGACTGCTTTTCCGATGTCATGAAGTAGCCCCGCTCTTTTTGCAAGTTTTGGATCTGCACCAATTTCTGAAGCCATAATTCCGCATAAATGTGATATCTCGATAGAATGTTTTAGAACATTTTGACCGTAGCTGGTTCTGTATTTCAATCTGCCCAGCAATTTAATCAATTCTGGATGAAGTCCGAATACACCGGTTTCGAAGGATGCTTTTTCTCCTTCTTCCTTGATGATGTTCTCCACTTCGGATTTTGCTTTTTCCACCATCTCTTCGATTCTGGATGGATGAATTCGACCGTCTGAAATCAATTTTTCCAATGCGATTCTCGCAATTTCTCTTCGTATCGGGTCGAATGCTGACAATACGACCGCTTCCGGTGTATCGTCGATAATGAAATCTACCCCTGTCAAACTCTCCAATGTCCTGATATTTCTTCCCTCGCGACCGATAATTCTACCTTTCATTTCATCATTCGGTAGAGTCACGACGGATACGGTTGTTTCTGCAACATGGTCTGCTGCGCAACGCTGGATGGCAAAGGATACGATGTCTCGCGCTTTCTTTTCCGCCTCATCCTTGGCTTTCGCTTCCATATCTTTGACCATGAGCGCCATCTCATTTCTCACTTCTTTTTCAGCAGCAGCCAAGATTTGTTCTTTTGCCTGCTCTGATGTAAGCATCGAAATCTCTTCTAATTTTACTTTTTGCTCGTCAACAAGTCTTGTAATTTCCGTCTCTTTTTCTTGCAGCTTTCGGAATTTGTCGTTGTATCGATTGTCTTTGTCTTCAATTTGACTGATTTTGCGATCCAAAGTTTCTTCTTTTTGCATCACACGCTTTTCAAATTTTTGAACTTCCGCTCGACGCTCTTTGTATTCTTTCTCCGCTTCTGTTCTGAGTTTATGCGCCTCTTCTTTTGCTTCAACAAGTTTTTCTTTCTTTACTGCTTCCGCTGCTTTTTCCGCATCTTCTACAATTCGCTTTGCCAATGTTTCCGCTTCATTTATCTTGCCTTCCGCAATTTTTTTACGATACATATATCCCAAGAAGAATGTAATTGCCGCTACAATAAGTACGATTACAAGAATTGCCAGCATTTCTTTTAGTCCGATTTCAAACTCACCTCCCTTTCTCCTATTTTCATTTTTCATTTCGTCATCAATATGTTTTATAAACATATATACTATTGTAATATTTATTAATACGACTGTCAATGAAATAATGATGTCAAGTAAAAAATAAAGGACATCCGCTCAGGATGCCCTCGTCTTTTTTAATATTCTTGTTCAAACTTTCGCTCAAAATCTTCTTCCGGCGGAAGCGTTTCGTTGAATGCGAATTCATTTTCAACTTCCAAATCTTCGGGTGCGATGTCGTAGTTTTCGTAGTACGCATCCCAAAATTCCGCTTCTTCCTGCTCTTCTATTTCTTTGAGCATTTTGCGTTCTTTTATTTTATCCGCAACCAACTTTGTCACTCCTGTTGCAACCAATGCTGCAATCGCAACACCGGCAAGCACTTTTCCTGTGCTCGGTCGGGAAAGTTCACGGTCCAAAATTTTCTTTTTCTCATCAATTGGCAGTTTTGATTTTAAAATTTTCGCTACATCTCTTGATTTCATTTTGCATCCACCTTTCACTTTTATTACTTAGTTATACCCTAAAGAATTATTCAATAATCAGCTGACTACTGATAAGTCAAAAAATTATACAGCATTTTGATGGAGGCATCGCGATTTGCCTGCTCTTTCGGCATAAACTCGCCCCCCGGCGGCACATCCAAAAATCGCAACGCTTCAGCGATGGCTACATATCCTTGGTATCCGTCCGTCACTTCTTTGAAGTCGTACAGATTGCTTTTGAAAATGTCTTTTTTTTGCGCCAGTTTTTGATAGCCCAGCGCCCGAATAAGATATTTCGCAATATCTTCTCGCTTGGCAGGATTTTCATCGACGGTTTCGCCTTCGAGCAATAGTCCCATTTGAAGCCATAACTTCTCTTGGCTCTCACTTTGCTCACGAAGTCCGATTTCGAAATTGTAATCCTCAAATGCCGATGAGATCAAGCTGAGCAATTCTCTTTGCGTGATTGGAATATTCGGTTTGAGCTGGCCGCCCGAAAATCCGATTCCGATTTGGTGTAAGAGCTCCGCTTCGTATTGATATTTACTCAAATTCAAATCGGTATATTGCTCGATGGATTTGCTCTGCTCCGGCAATATAATTCGTTTGCCGGTCGTCATTGCAAATCGTAACGGGAGTTTCTCTTGGTTCGCTACCACATAGTATAGGTTTGCGATGAATTTCTGTTTTTTGTCATCCCATTTGAGTTTGTACGCAAGTTCCAGTTTGTTTTCGTTGAAAATTTTGTCATAAACCACTTTTTCGTCGGCTACTTTGGTCGGTTTGGGTAATCGGATATCGCTCCATTGCAAATTAAAATGGGAAATTTTTTTACCTGAAAGAGAGTAGGTGATAAAAATCATATCATCCGGTACATAGGCCTCTCCTTCGCGTCGCTCAAAGGTGAGGCGTACGACATCGTTTTGTGTTCCTTCAAGCGTTTCGAGTTCGGCTTCGTTCAGCGCAATCTTCCCTTTGTATTTTCGGGCATATTTGTTGATGAACTCTTCCGCCGTCTTGCGCGCCTCATTGATGTCCTCTTTTGTAATCTTTTGGTAGTTTCCGAAAATATTGTAGTCGTAATATCCGATTAAATCCAATGTTTTGGCATCCAAATCCACCGAATAGCTTTCCGCTTCATTGTTGAAGCTGATTGCCCAAATGTATTCGGTGGTTGAGAAATGTCGCTCGTATAAATTGGCGTAGGAAATTTCAAAATCATTGCTGTTGAATAATTTTAGCTTTGCAACTTGCGCCTTGGCTTGGTTTAAGGACTTCAATCCCGATTTTCGCTCGATTTCAGCTTGTTCCAGCGGCTGTATTCCTTGGGCATCGTCTTTTTCCAAAGACAAGTTCATACCGGAAAATCCTTCGTCGCTGAAATTTTCGGTGTACTCCCGCTTTCCGCTCTTTGCTCGAACGCTGTAATATCCGTTATATTTCGGAACATAGGCTGTGCGCACATTTTCAATCTTTTGTTTTTTTTCGTTGAATTGGTAAGTGTATATTTTTTTGAGCCCTATCTCATCCCGATAAGCCTGCTCCGCCTGTTGTTTGTCCAAAATCCCTTGATTTTCTTCGTATTCAATCGCCGCAAAATATTCGGTGTTGTAATTGGAAACTTTTCCCTCGATATAGTTGACGGTTACGACCGCTTCTACCCCGACTACTCGAATGTCATTTTTGTAGTAATGGAATAAAAAAGTGTAGCTGTCCTGACTGACATCCGGCTCTCCTTTTAAAATGAAGTTTTGGAATTCATCCGGAAACACTTTGCTCATAAAGTCCTTTGCTATCGTCCGGCTCTCTTCCAAAGAGTATTGCGGAAGTTTTTTGACTCTAAGCTCTCTGGAGGTCTTCTCTTTTCGATAGTAGCTGTAGCTGTAAATATTCTTATCTTCACCGTAACGCACGCTTTGGCTGTGGCTGTCGCTTTCCCATGACAAGTCGTAGTAAGTTTGTCCGTTCTGCAAACCGAGTGAATAGTTCAGCTTGGCGTTTTCATCGTTGATGACCATTCGCTTTTTGATGTCTACAAGAATATTTTGCAAAAGTTCTTTTGAAATTTCCGATTCCATTTTCTTATCCTGCGCTTCGTCCGTCGGGGATTTTTCCGGATTTTTTTCGATGCTGTTTTGCTCTGAATTCAGATTGTTTTTCTCTGAGTTCTTGTTACGCTCAGTAGCCGAAACCGGTGTCCCAGGCGGGTTATTCTGTCTTTGAGCAAATGCATCCACAGGCATTTGCAAGCATAATAAACTGACAAGCGCTATTGAAAGTGCCTTTTTCATCTGCTCATCTCCTTTCGCATCATTTCTTATTGTACTATATCTACAACAAAAAAAGGTTACATAAAGTTTACAGTTTGGATTCTATGTAGCGGATTGCATCGGCAATCCTTTTATGTATGGGGCAATGGCCCCTATACTTATTTACAAAACAACAGACTTACTTAGATGTCGGCTTCTTTTATTTTGGGAAATTTTGCAGTAATAATTTTGAACAAAGGGATACCAATTATTGAAACGACAACAAATTCTCCCAAAGCAACATAAAACATTGATTCAAGCAGCGGTAAATCAAACAGATACCATAGCTGAATTCCTATAATTATTCCATTTACAATCGTCGGCATAAGCGATGCCGCAAAGATATTTTTAATTTTAGTCATTGCAAAAACGGCGATTGTCGTCGCGGTCGTTCCGAATATCACATCGGGCAAGCCGAGAGGACTGTAGAGATTAGCGATAAGACAGCCTATAATCAGTCCCGGTGCAAATCTCGGATTCAAGAGTACGAGCAATGTCATGACTTCCGATACTCGAAATTGAATCGGACCATACGCAATCGGTGCGATGGCTAAGGTAATGGCTACATATACTGCAGCGATAATTGCATTGTATGCAAGTTCTTTTGTTTTCTTATTCATATAAATCCTTTCTTGTTTTTGTAGTGGCCCCAAGAAAACACTTTAGCGCTAAACCTGATGTAAGAAGTTGTTTTGTAAATCAAAGTAATGATTTTAAGCGTACATAACGAATACACCCACCAGCCCTCCGCCGGCATGAACGGATACCAAAGTACCCAAATGTTTTATTTCAATCGGCGCATCAATGACGGCGCCAAGTTTTTCTTTGAGCATCTGCGCATCTTCTTCGCGCGCACCATGCAGTACATAGGCTTTTAAAATCTGTCTGCCCGCTCTGGCTTCTTCGATGAATTCGACGAGTTTCGTAAGCGATTTTTTTCTTCCGCGAACTTTATCTTTGGCAACGAGCTTGCCGTCTTGCTCCAATGTCAAAATCGGTTTGATGTCGAGTGCTTCGCCAATCGTTCCGGAGAGTTTGCTGACTCTTCCTCCGCGAATCAGGTACTTGAGCGTCTCGACCGCAAAGAATACATCTCTTTTTTTGATTTGTTCTTCGGCATATCGGACAATCTCATCAAAACTTTTGCCCTGCTCAATCATATCCGCCGCAACGAGCGCGACATGTCCTATTCCCAAAGTGACCGAGCGTGTATCGATATGCGCAATCTGAAGTTTGTCGGCGTACAGGTCGCAGGTATTTTTCACCATGCCGAAGGTTCCGCTGAGCGAATCGGACAGCATCATCGTAATGACATGAGTGTAACCTTCTTGAATAAAAGCTTCCAGCGCATCAACGGTGTCCTGTATCGTCGGCAAAGAAGTTTTTGCCTCGTAGGTGTCGAGTGCGGCAATCATTTCGTCATAAGTGATTTCAAATTTGTCGCGAAATGCTCGCCCGTCGTTGAAAATAATCTGCAGCGGGATAATTTTTATATTCTTGCTGTTTTGAATTTCCAGGTCCAAGTCGCTTGTCGTATCTACCAGTATTCCAATTTTTTGCATAGTTCCTCCATTCGTCAATCAAGCTGCTTGAGCAAATCGCCCAATTCGTTAATCAGTCTTTCGTATTCGCTGAGCGAGCCTTGCTTAAGCGCCGCTTGCGCCTGCTCATACAATTCGTTGGCGCGCTTGATTGCTTCTTTCGTATTGTCGAAGCTTGCTTCGTTCTCTCGTTTTATTTCTTCTTGTTGCTCCTGTGTTTTGCCGAAAATTTTCTCCAATGCCAAATCCAAGGTTTCCGCCATCACAATATTGCTATTGTGCGCGACGATGATTCGTTTGACTTCCGGAATCGCCGTCGTCGAACTCGCCCGGATATAAAGCGGCTCAATATATAGAATCGAGCTCTCCATCGGAATCGTCAAGATATGTCCTCGAATTACCTCCGAGCCCTGCGAATTCCATAGGGATAAGTCTCGAGAAATCACATCGTTGTTGCTGATTTGTGCTTCGATTTGCTGCGGTCCGATAATCGAGCGGTCTTTCGGGAAACGGTACAGAACCAACTTGCCGTAATGCTCGCCGTCGTTTCGCGCGACCAAAAATGCCGTCAGCGTCTGTTTGTTCAGCGGCGTAAACGGCACGCTGAGCAAAAATTCGGCTTTCTTTTCTTCCGGTAATTTGAAAGTAAAGTACAGCGGGCTCATCGTCGTCTCGTTCCCTTGATAAGTTTCCGTCGGAATCGCCCATTTGTCCTCACGATTGTAAAATACATTCGGGTCGGTCGCATGGAATGTCAAATACATTTTCGCCATCACATCAAACACGGTCTTCGGATAGCGCATATGCGCTTTGAGCTCCGGCTCCATCTGTTCCATCGGAATGAACATTTTGTCGAAAATCTTGCCGTAGGTTTGGATAATCGGGTCGCTCGCATCGGAAATATAGTAGCGCACCGTTCCGTCATACGCATCGACCACCGCTTTGACCGAGTTGCGAATATAGTTATTTCTTCCGTCAAAAGGCTCGGAATACGGATAGTAGCTGCTGGTGGTGTAACCGTCCAAAACAAAATAAATTTTTCCGTCGAGCACGACCGCATACGCATCTTCCTCGAATTCCAAAAACGGAGCTATCTTCTTTATTCTATCAACTACATTGCGGTTGGTCAATATCTTTGATTCGGAGTTGATTCCGCTGGATATCAATAATTTAAAATCATTATATTTGATGGCGTACATCAAACGATTGAAAACGCCCAATCGAATTCCCGCCTTGCCTTCATATTCGTTGATTTCGTTGATGTCGCCTTTCGGATAATCAAATTCATCTTCCGTCGTGCCGACGATGACATAGTCATTGGTCAACTCGCCGAAATAAATTTGCGGTCTGTCCACACGCAATGCCGGTACGGATTGAATCGGCATATCCTTGACGACCATCTCAGGTTGTCCCGCACGATTGATTTTGCTCGCCGGTGCAGCCGCCAGCCCATAGCCGTGCGTATATTTGAGTTTGGTATTTATCCAAGACTGCGCATTTTCGTCGAGATTCTCTTTGTTGAGCTCGCGCGCCGACAAGAACATCTGCTGAATTTCGCCGTCAATATGATATCGGTCGATATCCACATCGTGAAATTGATAGTAGGATCGGAATCCTTGCAGCTGATTGAAAGCCTCAAGCGCCGGTCGCTCATCATTTATCGAAACATTGGACAGCGTTTCGGCATTGTTCGCGATATCTTCGACAGTCAGATTTTGCTCCACTTTGAAATCCCGCACATCGATTTTATCCAAGCCATATGCCAAGTTCGTGTATTTGATGCTGTTTTGAATATAAGGCTTCTCCATGCGCAGCTCATTCGGACTCACGCGCAGATTTTGCACTGCAAATTCAACCCCTTCGCCGGCCAATGAAGTTACCACCAAGATGGAAATGCTCGCCAACAAAATGACTTTCTTATTTTTCATTCGCATACCGAAAAGCATCCATGCCGCGATGAAAAGCGAAAGCACCGTTTTGATTCGATTTACCCACATCGTCACATTGACATCGGTGTAGCCTGCGCCGAAAACCGCTCCGCGCTCGGAGTACAACAACTTAAAGGATTCCAAATGGAATTTGATGGCAAGTATCACAAAAAATATTGCACCTACCACCAACAACACATTGGAGAGCATCGAAAATACACCGGTCGCTTTTTTTCCGAATGCGCGAATATTGTCGGCAGAATCGCTCGTTACCGCCGGCGGATAAGTGCTATATAGCAATCCGAAATATGCCAGAGTCAAAAGAATCAGCACGAGCAGTCCGTTCATCGCAAAGCTGAACACCGAGTTGATGAGCGGGAAGGTGAACATATAGAATGACAAATCCTTGTTGAAAATCGGGTCGCTGATGTCAAATTTACTCTGATATAGAAATTTTAAAATCTCCATCCAATATCGATTCGCAATCGAGTAGGCGAAAAGTGCGGAGACGAGTACCGTTCCCAAAAAGAAAATTTTTGTCGCAAGCTTCTCATCCTTGCGGATGCTTTCAACTTTCGCCAGCTTTTGATACTTTCGCTTGATAAATCGCAGATAGAGATACAAAATGCCGAATACAATAACAAATAAAGGCAATGCCAGCACTACCTTTGAAAATAAAATCTTATAGTAGGTATCCAAAAATCCTACTTCCTTGTACCATAGAACTTCGGTCAAAAAATGAATGATGGTTCTAAAAAACAGCACCATCAAAACGAGGGCGATGAGCAATGACCTTATCGCCACTTGAAATCCTGATTTTATCTTCACCATAATCTCTCCTTCTCCAAATCCGTAACACAAAGTCGCTGCAATCCGATTGCTCTGCCGAAATAACATTACAGGCTGATTGTCCGCTCGGAAATCTTAAAGCTCTTTTGGAATTTTCCCGCGTAATCGTCGCTTCGATTTGCAAAAACATTCAGCATAATATGATTCGCTCCGTCTAACCGAAAGTTACCGCTCAGCTTTTCAGGAGCATCTGATTTTCTTTTTCTTCACAAATATTATACCATTCATACCGCTTTTTCACAAATAAAAAGCATATACATAAAAACGACTGTCCGCCACTCGCTCATGCAAGCAATGAAAAGTCGTTTTGAATTATTGATACATTGCCGACGGCATGACTTCCAATATGCTTTCTCTCGGCGAGGTCACTTTGCCTTTTTCCATCAGGGATGCGTAGCTGACGGCTCGTTGTCCGAATCGATTTCGAATTTCATAAATGGTTTTTTCAAGTTGCTCATAGACGGCATGCTTACTTGAGCCGTCAAAAAAATTGAGCTGCATCGCTTCTTCATCGCCAACGAGAGCAATCGCTCGAATAGTGAGCGCACGAATATTTTGCTCCCAACGATACCTTTCTTCAAAGAGTTGCATCGCCGCCTTTGCAATTTCGAAAGAGCTTCTCGTCGCATAATGCAGGCTCGTTTGAAATTCGACGGTTTCCAATCGATTGTTTTTGACGGCAATTTGTATTTTGCTCGCCTTGCTTTGATTCTCACGCAATCTGGCAGCTACATCCTGTGTCAAATCGAACAGCACTTTCCAAACTTCTTCTTTGCTCGTCAAATCTTTCGGCAAAGTCGCTCCATGTCCGATACTTTTGGGTAAAACTTTGACATCGCGATGGCGAACGCGCGACTCATCTCTTCCGTTGGCATATTCCCAAAGCGCCAAACCGTTTTTGCCAAGCAGATGTCGAAGGATGTCGGGATTGCTTTGTGCAAGCTGACCGATGGTGTAAATGCCGATGCTCTCCAATTTTTTGCTCGTGCTTCTTCCTACGCCGAGCAATTCGGATGCGGACAGTCCCCAAATTTTTTCTCTGAAATTTTGTTTCGGTATCTCGGTAACAGCGTCAGGTTTTTTCATATCGCTGCCGAGCTTTGCAAAAATTTTGTTGAAGGATACGCCGACGGATATCGTAAGATTCATTTCTTTTTTTATCGTCTCTTTGATTTCATTGGCGATGGCGGTGCCTTTGCCGAAGAGATTTTGACTGCCGCTCACATCCAGCCAACATTCATCCAGTCCAAAACTTTCTACATAATCGGTGTATCTTTCGTATATTTTACGAACATTTCCGGAGTATTCGCTGTAAAGCCGAAAATGTGGCGGAACGATGATGAGATTCGGACATTTTCTTTTCGCCTGCCATACGGGTTCCGCTGTTTGAATACCAAATTTTTTTGCTTCCTGACTTTTTGCAAGCACGATCCCCTGTCTTGCTTCGACATCTCCACAGACTGCCACCGGTTTTCCGCGCAGGGACGGCTCCACCACACATTCGACGGAAGCATAAAAATTATTCAAATCGCAATGCAATATTACTCGCTCCATAGTTACCTCTCATTGTTATTTTTGTGACCCTTCCTATTATATAGCTTTTCTCAGAGTACATTTTGTGTAGATGCTCTTATCATTTTTGAAACAATTTCTCAAAGCGCATTTTCCTCTCGCTGTTTTGAAACAAATTTTCCTCTCACCATTTATTCTGTATGTAGCACTTGAATTTATTTCTGATTTTCATTGTTCTTTCTGTTCTCCTCTCTTCTCCTCCTCTGTTCTGTTCTGTT
>JBGZSM010000047.1:0-3565 GCA_041853585.1 Filifactoraceae bacterium | reverse complement strand
GACCATGAGATTGAAAAAGTCGTGGTCAGCAATCTGAAAGAATTTGCAAAAGAGGACAAGATTGTGCTGATTATTACCCACCGAAAAGAGCCGCTGTCGATTTGCAACAAAATCATCGATATGGATGAGCCGGAGAAAATCAGATAATGAGTACGGATTTTCAATCGAAAATCTAAACGCAATGACAGTTTGCAAATAGTGAGCATCATGGATGAATACCGATTGAAATCCTATGTACCTTAAAAATTTCAATACGAGATGCCCTGTTGAGTTTTCAGCAGGGCATTACTTTTGCATCGATGCTTGAAAGATAATGGTATTTGTCTTATGAAAAAATTGATGGATTATAAGAAGTGACCTCGAATTGTATTCCACTACAAAAAAATATAGGATTCAATACAAAGCTATATAATAAAAGGGATGGAATGATATAATGCAAAAAGTAAACTATAAATCGTGCGAGGAGGAAGTCAAATGAATTTGGAAAAAAGCGTAAAGGAAACATTTCGCTCGCTTCGAAAAAGTCAAGCGGCGGTAGTGTTTCTTGGATTGGCGGACAGCTTGATGTTGATGGGCATTACATATTCCATGCAAAAAATAATCGACGGTCTTATCTTGGGAAAAGAGGGAAGAGTGGATGCATATTTTTATTTGTTTTTTATATTGTTGATTGCTTCGCTCGTTGTGATGTATTTTTTGCAATATCATTTGCGTCTGCTCGGCTTTACCGGAGATTTTGAGCTGAGAGCGAAGCTGTTTGCCAATTTGCTTGGGAAAAAACCGGCTTATCATTTGAAAAATGCATCCGGAGAATTGCTCACAAAAATTACAAATGATACCGAGCAGATATCCAAAGTATATGGTGACGGATTGCCGACGATGATTATGATGGCATTGCGATTTTTCGTGACGGTTTGTTTTATGGCATATTATAATTTTTGGGTGACGCTTATCGTTTTGGTAATTGTGTTTTCCTGTTTTTTGCTCTCCAAAGTCGTCAGCGACAAGGTGGGTGGACATACGGCGGAGCTTCAGCGCATCAAGGGAGAAGAGCAGCAACTGATTTTACAATCGCTCGTCGGTTTCAAAACAATTTATCAATTACAAAAGGTGAAGTTTTTCCAATCCATCTATGAGGATTTTTTGAAGAATAAAAAGCTCATTGCATCATCGAATCTAGCGAGAGCATATTCCATTTTTACGCAGATATTTACTTTCGGATTCAATGTAGTACCTTTCATTATCATTTTACTGAGTGTGCCATCCATAAAATCCGGGAATATGACGGTAGGCGATGCGATTGCGATGTATGCAGTGGCGGGCAGTTTGCCGGAACCGATTCGGCTGATTGCGGATTTTGTCAATCAGAAAAAGGTAGCGAACAAAATTATGATGGAGAATGAAGAAATTTATCTGGAACCACCGATGCAAGAACAAAAATTACTCAACGATTTGAAAGAACTCGGTTTGAAAGTGGAAAGTTTTTCGTATGATGAAAAAGAGATTCTTAAAGATTTTTCCCTTCACATTGAGCGAGGAGAAATTATAACGATTATGGGTGAAAGTGGAACGGGAAAGACTTCGATTTTCAATATGCTTTGCGGATTTATACAGGATGAACGGGTGAAGTTGTTTTATAATGCTCAATCGTTGAGGACAATAGACAAAGATTTTTACAACAAGGTATTGCAAGTCGAGCAAAAAGTCATTACGATTCATGATACGATAAGAAATAATATTACTTTCGGTGATATATATTCGGAGGAAGCGATTCAAGAAGTCATTTCGGTGGCGCAGCTTGAGACTTTGGTTGAGAAAAAGGGATTGGACTATGTGATTGCGGAAGGTGCCGCGAATATTTCGGGAGGTGAATGCCAACGAATCGGGATTGCGAGGATGCTTTTGCGAAAACCGAATCTGTTGTTGTTGGATGAGCCGACGAGTGCGCTGGATAATAACACATCCGAGAATTTAGCGGCTGCGCTGCATCATTATGCTAAAAAGTACGGAATCAGCTTGCTGGTCATCAGTCATAAGGATGAATTTATTGATAAATCCGACCGGGTAATTTCATTGACGAAAGCAAAAAGTAATTTGTAGCTGGTATTTGACGAAAATATTTGATAGACTGTCATTAGATTGAAAATAAAGGAGAAATTATGCAAAAGGAGCGCTCGCAGTTATATTATTATCGCAAGATGATGTCCTATATCGGTCCGTATCGAAGGCGACGAGCATTTATTGTGTTGTTATGCACGATTGAGATTATTGCCAGCACGATTATACCCTATCTGTTTGCAAAGTTGGTGACAATGGTGCAAGAGGGGGCGGTGCTGACGGATATTTTGCAGTACAGTATTTTTTTGGTTTTGATGGGCGTTATCGGAAGCTCGCTCAACACTTTTCAAAATTATCATTGGCATATTTACAATGAGCAGTTCACCAATTATTTTCGCACTTTGATGCTCGGCGCGGCTTTCAAAAAAGAAATGCAATTTTACCGAAGCAATGACGAGGATTTTTCTTCGCGCATTTTACGGGATACCGCTGTGATGGGGAGCAATATCAGTATCAGTTTTCCGATGCTTTTTCTCAATGTCATTCAGATTTCGATTGTCGGACTGCTGATGTTTTGGATGTCCGCAAAGCTGGCGCTGATTACCTTTATCGTTGTGCCACTCTATACTTTGTTTTTTAATAAAATCAACCAATCGATGCGCGAGACGAGCAATCGGGAGCGGGAAAGCTATGCCTCGTTGTCGGGAACGGTGCGTGAATATCTGGATGGCATTTTTCAAATCAAGCTATATAATAAGGAAAGATATTTTGAGAAAAAGTTTCAAGAGGATATTTTAAATTATGAGCGCGAGGTCAAGCAAATCAAGAAATATACAGCGATGAGCTATGGATTGGGACAGCTTATTCAAACGATTTTGCCGATTGTACTGATGGTGGTTGGAGCGTATGAAGTATCACAAGGCAGGATGTCGCTGGGAAATCTGTTTGCGTTCTATGCATACAGTGGTTTTTTGTATGAGCCGATGAACAATCTTTCGGATTGGTATGTCGGATTGCAGATGGCAATCGGTATGAGCGAGCGCGTGTTTGAATTTATGGACGAGCGCGAAATCGTGAATGTTCGTCAAAACAAAGAAACACAGCATATCGATAGAATCGAATTCAAAAATGTCAGCTTCTCCTACGGGGATAAAAATCCGGTGATTGAGAATTTGTCTTTCGTTTTTCAAAAAGGAGATATCGTCGGCATTGTCGGCTCGTCCGGCTCGGGCAAATCCACCTTGATGGATTTGATTCTCGGAATCTGGGACGGCTATCGCGGACAGATTATGATTGGCGATGATGAGCTCAACACTTTGGAGAGAAGTTCATACCATCGGAAAATCGCTTTTGTCGGACAGATGCCTTTTTTATTCAGCGGGAGCATCAAAGAAAATGTCGCCTTTGACGGACAGGATTTTGTTCGCGTGACGGAGAGTTTGGCATTGTCGAAGGCGGATGAAATTATGCAGGAGAAAGGCGGACTCAAATCGCATATTTTGACAGG
>JBGZSM010000046.1:0-26368 GCA_041853585.1 Filifactoraceae bacterium | reverse complement strand
TATTATCTGTGTTATACTTAGAGTGGGTCATGTGGATACTCCTTTACTGATTTTTTGGTCGAACTTAGTATACAGTATCTTCATGACTTTTTCTATACTTATTTATTACTATGCATTTGATTTTACAACTTACCCTTTTTTTTCGTCATACATTTCATCAAAGTATTTCATATTGTCTTTATCGCATAACACCAAACTTAACGCATTATAATCGGAATATGTCATTTCTCTCAGTATCAATCTCTCCGTTTCCAATATGAATTTTCCTTGCGCTTCCATAACCATCCCCACATCTCTCAATTCATTTTAATTATAGCAGTTAATTATTCCTATACAAAGAGGCAAAAAACCTATTTTTATTGTTTCAAACAGATATTCCGTGTAAAGTCGTTGTTTTTTTCACACTGAGCAATGCTCCATTGAAACTCTCTTCCGTATAATATCCGTTTTGTTTTTTTACCACATTGTTTTTCATTTTTGTCCTCCATTTTATATTTTTTCTACCTTATCCATTATCCGTTGTTCGTTTTTATCAGCCCTTCACGAATCGCATCTTCTTCTTCACCATACAGCATTTCATCAAGAAAGACACCTATAAAGACATCATACTCTTGGTCAAGAGGAAGTCCATGTCGGTTTAATCGAAGCGTAGGTTGTGCAAACATATCTAAATAGTGAATTCCCGGTGTCTCCGCTCTCGTGTGCTGATCAATGGAAAGAAACTCCGCCATCGATAAATCCTCACTGCGCATATCCCGCTCCGTCATCGGATATTGCTCAAAGAGGTCGATAACCACCTTTCTGCCATGCTCATCAATATCATAATAATATACATACAGTTTCTGCTCTCCAATTCCTCGTTGCTCCGGTGGCAGATGGTCATTTTCAAATTTGCCCAATTGAATTTCATCCGAGATTTGTTTTATCAGCCCTCTTAATTTGGGATAGTCTATTTTTTCTTCTTCCGATTTTAAATAAAGTAGCGTGATACTGACCGTTCCGTTTATCTTGGCAAAGCCGTTCTTTAAAAATTCAGCTTCATCAAAGTCATCCCCAAGAGGATAATCTCGCTTATTCGTTGAATACTCCCTTCCGGTAGAGCCGGCACCGGGCTCCGTCCGAACCAAAAAAGCCACTCTGTCGCTGAGCCCCGCTTCTTCAACCATCTGTTTCAGTCGTTGGTTCATCAAATATTGATACAACATCCCAAGATAATAATCTTCTTTAACTTCTGAATCCGGATAATAATGAACATAGGCGAATTCTCCCGGATATTTTTTTAGTCCGCAAAAATTGCCAAAATAGTGATAAGCGGGTACATCATATTTTTTTTCAAACATTTGAGTTACTTTTTTCTCTGGAAATCCTTGAGATAGTATACCGCATCCTCCGTCATCATAAAACGATTCTGTTATATAGTAAGGTGTTTTAAGCATAAATCCGGAACCTTCGCCGTCTTCTTCCGCAAGAAAAATATTGATATCTTTTTGTTGTTCAATTTCTTCCATCGTATATTTTTTCAACAGCTCTTTATCATATAGCTTGTAGTAGAATTCAAACACTTCCACACCATCTCTAGGATATCTGTCAAGTGTGTCATATCCAATCACCATATATATAAATGATTCCCAGTCACTATATTGATAATTTCTTACTTCTTTTGTTTTCATAGGATTGCCAAATCCATAGAAATAAATTTTCATACTCATTATGCTTTTCGGATTGGTCAGGATATTGTCGGCGCGAAGTTCTTTGTCTCGATATTTTCTCATATCCTCTCGCACATATTCCACTTCGGTTTTTAGAATGTATTGCAGTTTTTCTTCATTCGGCTCTTTTGTTCTCATCAGAAAATCTATTCGCTCCCGAAGGTCTTGATTGAATTTTGCATTGAGTTCTTTCTCAATACTTGTCCAATCTTCATCATATACTTCTTTGTTGAAATGGCGAAGATACTTTTCTTTGTTCTCTTCTTCAAATTTCATTTGTCTAGCATTTTTGATCCGTTCATTCTCTACACCAAAATTCATCCCGTCAATCGTTTGTTCTTCTTCCGCACAACCCACGAACAAAAAAATGCATGCAAAAAGAAGAATGACTTTCGAAAGTAAAGCACTCTCTCTCATGAAATTTTCTTTCCTGTCGTTTGTTGTGTTTTTTACGCTGTCACTTATTTTGCTGCCTGTCGTTTTGTAACTTGTTTTCTCAATATTATTCATAATTTCCATCCTTCGACCCACTTTCAACTTACCGACTGTTCAGAACTTCATATCGCCAATCGTATAACAATAAAGTTTTTATTTTTGTATGTACCGCCATTGTTTTAGTATCGTATTTGATTTCAAAATCCACACACCGAAATTAGATATGTATCCGTAAAGGTTTATTTTAGCTATTTAATACGCTTATTCTATCATATAATTGTTTTCCATACAATTTATTTAGCACGACAGGAGAGTAAAAAAGCACCGGAGATTTTCCGATGCTCGTTGCTATTTTATAAATTTAGGGGATCAAGTTTTACAAAATTTCTATTCCATGTCATAAAATCTTTTATCATAGAAGACCTTAGAATCCTATTTACAGAAAAACTTTCATAGGATCTATGAAATTGCTTCTGAATTGCGATTTCAAATTCGGTAGTCGGATTGTTGATTCTTAATCCGAATCCGATTTGCTTTTCTTCTACCTAATATTTTCCTTTTTCGGTTTTTATCATTTGATTTTTGAGTTCCCACAGTTTTTCCGAAAGGTCCACTTTGAAGATCTCCGGATTCGTCAATCGCTTGTACTGTTGCCACATTCTTGCTTTTTGATGGTCGGCATAATCTCGATATTCCTGTACCGTTTTTTTCTCGCGCACCAATTTCCCGTCGATGAACAGAGGTTTGAGCAATTTTTCCACTTTATAATTGGTAAAAGTGTGCGTTTTCCAAGTGTAAACCGGATGGAAAATCGTCAACGGTTTGCTCGTGTCGATTTCTTCTTCGTCCAAGGTTATCAAATCGGCTTCAAAAAAGTCGGTTTCTTTGTCCAAAATACGAATGATTTGTTTGTAGCCGGGATTGTTGATTTTTTGCGGCGACTCGGAAATTTTTATCTTTGGTGTTATTACGCCGTTTTTTTCGATTCCGCTCAATTTGTAAACACCGCCGAGCGCCGGGTAGTCGCTGGAAGTGATCAGCTTCGTACCGATTCCCCAAATATTGATTTTGGCGCCTTGCAATTTCAAATCCATAATGCTGTATTCGTCCAAATCGTTGGATGCGACAATTTTTGCATCGGCATAGCCCGCTTCATCGAGTCTTTCTCTCGTCAATTTGGAGAGATATTCCAAGTCTCCGGAGTCCAGTCGCACTCCGATGGGTTTATGTCCCTTTGCCTTGAGCTCGTCAAAAACTTTGATGGCATTCGGCAATCCGCTTTTGAGGGTGTTGTATGTGTCAATCAACAGCATCGTGCTTTGCGGATAGACTTCGGCATAGGCACGAAAGGCATCCAATTCCGAATCGAATTTTTGTACCCAGCTGTGAGAATGCGTCCCCATAACCGGAATGTCAAACATTTTGCCGGCGATTACATTGGATGTTCCGCAACAGCCGCCGATATATGCCGCTCTTGCGCCGTAAATTCCCGCATAGGCTCCCTGCGCCCGACGAAGTCCGAATTCCATCACCGGATCGTCTCCGGCAACTTGACAAATGCGAGATGCTTTGGTTGCAATCAAGGATTCAAAATTGATGAAGTTGAGCATCGCCGTTTCAATAATCTGTGCTTCGATCGAATTTGCTTTTACGCGAAGAATCGGCTCGTTCGGGAAAAGAATCGTGCCTTCCTCCACCGCATAGATGTCTCCGGTGAATCGAAAAGTCTTGAGATAATCCAAAAATTGCTCATCAAAAAGTTTGAGTCTTCGCAAATAAGCGATATCGTCCTCTGTAAAATGTAAAGATTGGATATAGTCGATCACTTGGTCGATTCCACAAACGATGGTGTAACCGCCGTTGCTTGGATTTTTACGAAAGAACAAGTCGAAAATCATCTTTTCTTCCTGATATCCCTTCAAAAAATAT
Organism: Filifactoraceae bacterium; assembly: GCA_041853585.1. Taxonomy (GTDB): domain Bacteria; phylum Bacillota; class Clostridia; order Peptostreptococcales; family Filifactoraceae; genus JAUNKE01. The sequence continues at coordinate 22,295 of JBGZSM010000046.1, read as the reverse complement.
CCATTGGACATTGTAAGCTGGTACAGGTCCGTCATCATTGTCAAATCCATAATCTACCTCTAATTCTCTAAATTGGTAAAGATTTCCTGAATATCGTCGTCCTCTTCAAACATATCAATCATTTTTTCAAGATTTTTTTGCAGCGATTCATCCACCGATGTATAATTTTGCGGCAACATCGTAATGTCTGCGGACAACAGTTCCACTTTTGAATTTTCAAGCGCCTCTTTTACCGCTGAAAAATCTTCCGGCGCCGTAATGATTTCAAATCCGTCCTCATGCGCAATAAAATCTTCGGCTCCGGCATCCAAAACGATGCCCATGACTTCTTCTTCATCAACCGAATCGGTTTTTTCAACAAAGATAACGCCTTTGCGGTCAAACATAAAGCTCACGCAACCGGATGTTCCCATGTTTCCGCCGTTTTTGTCGAAGTAATAGCGAACATTTCCCGCCGTTCGATTCTTGTTGTCGGTAAGCGCATTGACGATGACCGCCACGCCGCCCGGACCGTATCCCTCGTAAACGATATGTTCGAAGTTTTCGCCTTCGCCGCCGCCGACTCCTTTTTTGATGGCTCTTTCGATATTGTCATTCGGCATGTTGACCGATTTCGCTTTATCGATTGCCGCTTTGAGTGATGAATTGTATTCCGGGTCACCGCCGCCTTCTTTCGCCGCTACCGAAATCAATCGTGCATATTTTGTAAAAATTTGTGCTCGTTTTGAGTCTTGTTTGTTTTTTCGATTAACAATATTTCCTATTCTTCCCATATTCGCTCCTATTCTACTACAAAATCTGAATTCACATTGATTGCCTCAATCAATTGCATTTTTTCATGTTTCTCCGCAAATCTGTCCAAAGTGTATTGATTTGCAAAAAGCATCACCGGTCTTTCAAAATGGTCAAATACCAAAGTGCTGCGTGAGTTGGAGAGCTTCTCCAATTCGTCGGGATTTTCTCCCTTTACCCAACGAGCCACCGAATAATCCAATCGCTCAATATACACATCGGAGTTGTATTCGTTTTTCAAACGATATTCAAACACCTCGAATTGCAATTCGCCGACCGCACCCAAAATAATATCGTTGAATCGGCTGTGATAAACCTGCACCGCTCCTTCCTGCGCCAACTGGTCCACTCCTTTTTTGAAGTGCTTGGACTTCATCGCGTTGACGGGGCTGACACGAATAAACAATTCCGGCGGGAAAGTCGGCAAAGGCTCAAAGAGCACTTTTTCTTTTCCACCATAGAGCGTGTCCCCGACCTGATAGTTGCCCGAATCATAGATTCCGATGATATCGCCGGCATACGCAAAGTCAATCGTGTCGCGCTCATTTGCCATCAGTTGTGTGGATTGGCTGATTTTCATCTGTTTTCCGGTTCGTGACAAAGTAACGCTCATTCCACGCTCAAACACGCCGGAGCAAATTCGTAAAAATGCGATTCGGTCGCGATGCGCCTGATTCATATTGGCTTGAATTTTGAAAATAAATCCCGAAAATTTTTCATCATAAGGCGATACTTCGCCATCGACGGTATTTTTTATTCCCGGCGAAAGTGATAAATCCAAATAATGTTCCAAGAATATCGTCACACCAAAATCTGCCAATGCCGAGCCGAAGAATACAGGTGTCAATTCACCGGCTTGAATCATTTCGATATCAAAAGGATTCCCCGCTCCCTGCACAAGCTCAATCTGCTCGCGAAGCTCTTTCAGATTTTCGGGATGAATCAAATTTTCCAGCTCATTTCCGAAAACTCCTTCTTCGCCAAGCTCCATCTCGATATTCCTTTTATAAAGATAGACTTTATTTTTCAAAATATCGTAGATTCCTTCAAACTGCAATCCGCTTCCGATTGCCCAGGTAACCGGAGTCGCCGGCATGCCCAATATATTTTCCAATTCTTCAATGAGCTCCAGCGAATCTTTCGCCTGTCTGTCCAATTTATTGATAAAGGTAAAAATCGGAATGCCTCTTTGCCTACAAATTTGAAAAAGCTTCTTGGTCTGCGTCTCGATTCCTTTGGCGCCGTCAATCACCATGACCGCCGAATCGACCGCGGTAAGCACGCGATAAGTATCTTCTCCGAAATCGTTGTGACCCGGCGTATCCATAATCGAAATCACTTTTCCGGCATATTCAAATTGCATAACGGATGAGGTTACGGAAATTCCACGCTTTTTTTCAATCTCCATCCAGTCGGACTTTGCATATTTTGTGTTTTTTTGTCCCGTAACCGTTCCGGCTTCACGAATCGCGCCCCCATGCAGAAGCAATTTTTCCGTCAAAGTGGTTTTTCCGGCGTCGGGATGGGAAATTATCCCAAAAATTCTTCGTTTTTTTATTTCATCAACAATCTTTTGTTCTAACATATTCCTCCATTCTTTGCACATCATATTTTACTACATTTTTTGAGTTCAGCCAATACATTTGCGACAAAAAAAAGCCCCTCGGGGCTTTCCTGTAAAATTCATTTATAAAGCGGAAACCATAACGGCGCCTTCCGCGGTATGCGTTCCCATCAACGGTCCGATTTCCGTAATGATGATTCGCTCAAAATTCACTCGGTTGAGAATCTCTTCCTTTATAATCATCGCTTTGTCATAGGCATTCGCATGCGCAATACCGAGCATCGTGTAATTGTGTTTTCCGTTTTGAATCCCTTCCACGATGAGATCCGCCACTTTTTTGAGACCGTTCTTCGTGCCTCGCGCTTTGTCTTTCGGCTTGACCAATCCGTCGCTGATTTCAACGATCGGTTTGAGATTGAGCGCGCTGGCAATCAAACCTTTTACTCGGCTCACTCGCCCGCTTCGAATCGCATTCTCCAAAGTCTCCAACAATCCGTAATGCAAAATTTCATCGCGAATTTCGATTATCTTTTGTGCAATATCCTGAATGTTCTTACCGGATTTTGCCATCTCTCCCGCCAAGATTGTCAACAATCCCGCACCGATGCATCCATTGGTCGAGTCGATGACCTCAATCGTCTTTTGCTCTCTTTCCGCAAGAAACAAATCCTTTGCCAACAGTGCCGCACTATAAGTGCCGGAGAGTTTTTGAGTCAGCGTTATCATAATGATATCGCCCTTTTTGGCATATTGCTCCATAAATTTTTCAGGTGATGCCGCCGATGTTTTCGGCAGTTCCGGGAAGGTGCGCATCTTTTCGTAAAAATCTTTTGCACTAATTCCCGTATAATCCACGCCGCCAAAAGCAACATTCAAATCGACGACTCCGATGCCGTATTCTTCGATGACCTCCTGCGGCAAATCGGTGGATGAGTCGATTACTAATTGTATATTGTTCATTAACATTCCTTTCGTAACAACCAAAAGAACTATTTTCTGAATCCTCCGTACTTCATTCGCTCGCTGCGGATGCTCTTTTGTATCTCTTTGGAAATAACCTTGTTCTTTCGTTGTGCTTCTTCTAAGTTTTGTTTACAGCCTTCGATAAAAAGCTGAACCCCCTGCTCGGATGTGCAAGTATTTTCGATATTGACGATTGCTTCCATCTTGCTTTTGATAAAACTCGCTTCCGAGATCATTTTGACATTGGCATCGGGATAAATCGGAGTCAAATAATTCATCTCTTTCATCTGCTCCAAATTGATTTCCAATATCTCAATTCTTTTTTGGTATTCGAGTTGTGTCGCCGCTACCCAATCAAAAATCTGCTGATAGTTCTTGATTTGCATTCGTTGCTCGGCGAATTTTCGAAAACCGTTCAAATCATTCGCCCAATATTTGTTGAAATCTTCTTCCAAAAATTGAATCCGTTGATATTTATTGGTGATATTATCCTGCAAACCATAGTTGTTGTTGATTTCTCCGGAAAACAACAGATTGGATTCGCCGGCAAAGAGCTCGACCTGCAAATGTCTGCTGTCCATCTCGTCAAGCAGACTCGACGGTACGGGATTGATTAAATAGACATAAGCCTGTCTGCCCGCTCGCACTTTTTTCCCGTCGAGCGAAAAGACCTGGCCGTCATAAGTTTTTTCACGATAATGCACCTGCTGTTTGAAATAGCTGTCAATCGGAAGATCCATTCGGTTTTTATTTTCCACTTCAATGACGGATATGAGCAATACCTCATCTTCCTTCGGTTTGACATTGATATATTCATTTTGCAAACTGTCGATGACCGCAACTTCATTGAGTATGAGTGTGCGCTTGTCGAGCAGTTCCTTTTGTCTAAACATTACTATTTTATCCTGCCATCCGCAAGCCGTCAATAAAAATACCAGCGATGACAGGAGAATCCATTTTCTCTTTCTCATGTTTGCTCCTTTTTTGTGTCCTCATATTCCTATCGACACATTGGAGCAAAAACTAACAGATGGATGTCGTTTTTAATAAAACTACTTAATATATTTGAGCCAGAATCCGTAACCTTCTTTTTCCATTTCATCTTTCGGAATGAAACGAAGCGCCGCGCTGTTGATGCAGTATCGTAGCCCGCCTAATTCTTCCGGTCCGTCCGGAAAAACATGTCCGAGATGAGAATCGCCGAGCGCCGACTTGACTTCGGTGCGATGCATGCCGAAGGAATCGTCGTCAAAATATGCGAGCAACTCTTTCGTAATCGGTTTTGAAAAACTCGGCCAACCGCAGCCCGATTCAAATTTGTCATCGGATAAAAAGAGCGGCTGCCCCGTAGTGATATCTACATAGATTCCTTTTTCAAAATGGTCATGGTATTCATTGCGAAACGGTGCTTCCGTATGCGCGTGTTGCGTAACATTGTATTGTAATTCGCTGAGTTCCTGTTTCAAAACCGCATCGTCTTTTTTAGAAAAACTCGGCTCATCCAGCAATTCTTCTTCCGCCAATCCCAAATCCACATGGCAATATCCCGCAGGATTTTTCTTCAAATAATCCTGATGATAATCTTCCGCGCTGTAATAGTTTTCAAGTGGCTTGATTTCAACTTGAATTTTTGCACTGTACTTGGTCGCCAATTGTGCAATCTCTTCCTGAATCGTAGGCAATTGAGATTCGTCGGTGTAATAAATTCCGGTTCGATATTGGTTTCCTACATCCGGTCCCTGTCTGTCGATGAGCGTCGGGTCGATGATTTTGAAATATCGACGCAGCACATCGCGAAGTGAAATCCTGTTTTCATCAAATTTTATCCAAACGGTTTCTGCAAAACCCGTATTCTTTCGACATACCGCCTCATAAGTCGGCTGATCGGTATGCCCGTTCGCATAGCCTACATCGGTATCTATAATTCCTTCAACGCGTTGAAAATATGCTTCAACGCCCCAAAAACAACCACCTGCTAAATAAATTTCCGTCATGTTTTCTCCTAACTCAGTTTAATAAATTGCGGTTTCATCTTTCGATAAACCGTATAGTATTTGAATCCGAAATGTTTTAACACCGCTTCGGCAAAATCGAAGTTTTCGGCAACATGCTCCGCAAAATGCGCATCCGAGCCGACCGTGATGATTTCACCGCCCAGTTGTTTGTAAAGTGCAATGATATATTGCGACGGATGCACATCGCCGACTCCGTAGCGCAGTCCGGATGTGTTGAGCTCGATTCCCTTGCCGTCCTCAATCACTTTTTTCAAAATCGGCTCCAAATATTGCATTTGTTTTTTGATATTGATTCGATTGTTTGGATATGGACCGTATCGAGCGACCAAATCCACATGTCCGAGCGTCGAATAGTTGAATCCGGCATTGACGGCGCGAAGCATTCCCTGAAAATATTTTTCATGGTATTCGTCCATGCTCAAACCTTCGTAAAAGGAGCGCCGCGCCACATCCTGAAAATCAATATTATGAATTGAACCGATGGTATAATCAAAATCATATTTTTGGATGATATGATTGATTTCATCCTTTTTTTCCAGCTCCAAATTGATTTCGGAGCCGAGCAAAATCGTAATTTTTTCCCCGAAATGTTTTCTAAGTTCCGCTAAATGCCATTTGTATTCGTTGTAATCAATGACATTTTCCAATGGCTCGTCGGGAAAATAAGTCTCGAAATGGTCGGTAAAGACAATTTCGGTAAGATTTTTCTCAATCGCCGATGCAACTACATTATACATCGGCTCACGACAGTCCACGGAAAATGCGGAGTGAAGATGATAATCCGCTGTAATCAATTGTTCTTTATTTCTCCCTTTTGACTTTTCTTCTATGCTTCTTCTTTCATTATTGCTCTTCTGTTTCGGATGGAGCAGGCTCTTCTTCCGTCACTTCACATTCGACGATGTTGTCCTCCTGCTTTTCTTTGCAAGCGCATGAAGGCTCGGATGATTTTTTGTAAATCGCCTCTTTGATATCGTCCGCTTTTTCTTCCGCTTTTTGACGCATCTGCTCGCCTTTGCGTTTAAGCGCATCCAATCGCTCGGCAGTCACTTTGTTGAGGTCGATGATATTTCCGTTGTAATCTTTGATGGACACATTGAGATTTGTAACAATCGCCGCACCTACGCCGAGAACCGCGATAACCGGAGCCAGCACCACGCCGATTGCACCGAAAGTTACCGGAATGTTAAGCAATGTCGTCTCGTCATCGGAAATGATGATACGAGTAACATTTCCTTTATGAATAAAGTCCTTGAGCGTATCCATGATATCCGACACGCTGATTTGTTTGCCGCTTCCGCTCTTTTGTGATTTTTGTTTTTCTAAAAAGATAATTGCTTCCAATACATCGCCATGGCTTTGCTCCAACGCATTTTTCGCCTGCTCGTAACTAACACCGGTTCTTTGAACAACTTGGTCAATTTTTTCTAAAGTAATCATAACTCCTCCTTAAATATCAGCATCTTTCTTGTATGCAAATCTAAATTATCAAAATGGTAATCAATATACTTATCCAATAAAGTGTTGAGCTCCATCAAAATGATATCCGATATTTTCGCCTGCAAAATGATTTCATAATCATTTTTTAAGATAAAATCCATCAAACGAAAACTTGTCGAATCCAGTCGAAAATTGTATGGCATCGTCTGTGCAACGGATTGCATACAATCGAAACAAACTCGTCCGCCCTCTGAAATATTAAAGTTGTTTCCGAGCTGTTCATTTTTACCACATAATGTGCATTGGCTCATAACTGGTTTATACCCAAAAATGTCGATTATCTTTAAGTCAAATATTATTTTTTGCAATAAAATATTTTCATTACGCTTTAAAGATGCCAATGCGGATTTGAGCAACTCAAACAATCGTAAATTCGTATGCTCCTCCAACGATATTTTTTCAACGAATTGAAGAAAATAATATCCGAGATAGGTTTTGGCATACGATGACGATATCGAAAAATTGTTGTCGATTAAATCCGCCTGAACCAATTTGTATCTACCGTCGAAACTCGACAGCGTCATATTGGAAAGCGAAAAAATCTGCGTCGCACTCATCAACGGACTTTTCATTCGGCGGGCATGTTTGGCATAAGCTCCGATTTTCCCAAATTTCTTGGTAAAAATGTTGACGATCAAATCCGCCTCCGAATATTTGGTCGCTCGTAAAACAATGCCTTCTGTTTGTACTTGCATCAGTTCATTTCCTTATCGTCAAAACCGAAATTGCGTATAAAGGATTCATTATCTCGCCAATTATTTTTGATTTTGACCCAAAGCTCCAAATTGACTCGCGCATCGAAACGCTCTTCCAACTCCTTACGCGCCGCCATACCGATTCCTTTGATTTTTCGTCCGCCTTTTCCGATAATAATTTTTTTATGACTTTCTCTTTCGATATAGATGACCGCTCCGATATGAATCAGATTGTTTTTCTTTTCTTCCAGCTGCTCGATTTCAACCATGACACCATGCGGTATTTCTTCTTCGGTATAATGCAATATCTTTTCGCGAATCAATTCCGCAATCAACACCTTGGTCGGCTGGTCGGTGGTCGCATCCGTGCTGAAGTAAATCGGCCCTTCCGGCAAATATCGCTTGATGACTTCAAGCAATCGGTCTTTATTTCTGTCTTTAAGCGCTGAAATCGGAATAATCTCGTCAAAGATTTCAAGCTCCGCATACATTTCAATATTTTTGAGAATCTGTTCATTGCTCATCTTATCGATTTTGTTGATGAGCAAAAGCTTCGGCTCTTTTCGATGGCGCAGTTTTTCAATAATATCCTTATCCTTTCGTCCGATAAAATCGGATTGATCGACGACAAAGAGCAGCACATCGGCATCTCGAAGGGAGCCTTCGGAAATTTTTTCCATATATTTGCCCAATTTATTTCGCGGCGATTGCATCCCCGGCGTGTCGATAAATACGATTTGCGAATCATCGTCATTGTAAATTCCGCGCACCAATGTTCTCGTCGTCTGGGGTTTGTCGCTCATAATGGCGATTTTATCTTCGACCAACGAATTGATGAGCGTCGATTTGCCGACATTGGGGCGACCGACGATGCTCACGAAGCCCGACTTAAATACTTTTTCCATTTCCTTCCTCTCTATATATCAAACAACTGAAAAATAGCAATCATCACGAAGATACCGAGCGCCGCACCGACGATGGTTTCTTCCTTGGTATGAATTCCGCCTTCGATTCTCGATTGAGAAATCAGCGCCGCCATAATAAATGCCATCGTCGCGACCAAGGTGTTGGACGAAAGCAAACTGATGGTCGTCGCCAAACCGAAGCCGAGCGCCGAGTGGCCGCTGACCTGTCCTCCCTGAAAAGGCGTTCCCGACTTGGTATAGGTTTTCAGTCCGATTACCAAAACTAAAATCAACACGATGCCGACAAAACTTAAATGAATTTCCTGTCGTCTGATTTTCATCAATACCGTCAGTGTCAACGGATTGAATTTGTCATAAAAAACGAGATAGCCGACAACGACCGCATTGATTGCGGTAACGACCACCGCTCCCGCCGCCACATCCTTGGCGACTTTGGCAAGCGGACGAAATTCTTCGGTAATCAAATCGACCACGCTTTCGATAGCGGTATTGATAAGCTCCGCAAAAATCACCAGAATGATGGATAGAAAAACCAATGCGGATTCCATTCTCGTCAAATCAAAAAACAGCATGCCGATAATGACGACCACCGCCGCCACATAATGCGCCCGCATATTGTTTTGAGACATCAGTGAATAAATCAATCCTTCGACCGCGTAGTTGAAACTGGCTATAAAGTTTTTTTGTTTTTTCATATCTTTGGGGTCTTTTGGCTCATTTGATTTCACAATATCACCTAATCCCTTGTTATATTGACCGCATTCATTATATCGGTCTGCATCTGTTCCATTTCTTTTCGCTCATCTTCATCGATATGGTCGTAGCCCAGCAGATGCAAAATGGAATGACAGACCAAAAATGCAATCTCTCGTTTGATGGAATGTCCGTATTCCTTCGCCTGATTTTGTGCAGTCGGCATCGAAATGATGATATCGCCGAGCAAAATCGGTCCGAACTGCGCTAAATCTTCGAGATTGTCAAAATCCTCAATTTCAAGCATCGGAAAAGAAAGAACATCCGTCGGTACATCCTTTTGTCTGTAATCGCGGTTGAGATTTTGAATTTCCTCATCATCGACAAAGGTCAACGAGATTTCAAAATCGCCTTCCATATTTTCATATTCCAAAATATATTCGCCGACTTTTTGAACGGCTTGCAATATTTCTTCGCTCAAATCCGCTTCAAAGTCGCCTAGCTCTATATTAAATTCCAGCAAATCACACCTACTTCTTCAAAAATTTATGCGTTTTTTCTTTGGGCGGTTTAGATTTATCTTTCTCCTTGTCCTTCCCTTTTTCATATTTCTCATAGGCCTTGATGATTCGTTGCACCAATTCATGACGCACAACATCCTTTTCGCTCAAAATATTGATTCCGATTCCTTCCACATTTTTGAGCACATCGGTCGCAATAATCAATCCGCTTTTTTTGCTCATCGGCAAGTCGATTTGCGTCACATCGCCGGTTACGACCGCTTTAGAGCCGTAGCCCAATCGCGTCAGGAACATTTTCATCTGCTCCGATGTCGTATTTTGCGCCTCATCCAAGATGATAAACGCATTGTCCAAAGTTCGACCGCGCATATACGCGAGCGGAGCCACCTCGATGACGCCCTTGTCCATCAGGCGCACGAATTTTTCCGCACCGAAAATATCAAACAATGCGTCATAGAGCGGACGAAGATAAGGGTCAACCTTGTCTTTCAAATCCCCCGGCAAAAATCCGAGACTCTCTCCCGCCTCGACCGCCGGTCTGGTCAAAATGATTCTTGAAACTTCTTCCTTATTAAAAGCCTTCGCCGCCATTGCGACCGCTAGATATGTTTTTCCCGTTCCCGCCGGTCCGATGCAGACGGTGATGTCATTTTCTTTGATATTGTTGATATATTGCTTCTGTCCCTGTGTTTTCGGTTTAAGCAAAACGCCCTTGGATGTCATAATAATGGATTCGCCATTCATATTCTCATCCGAGCCGCCGCTTTCTTTGAAAGTTTCCAGCGCGTAATTCACCGCTTGTAAGTCGATTCCTCTGCCCGATTCAACCAACCTCTCCAATTTTTCAAGAACGGTTACGGCATTGTCCAGTTTTTCTTCTTCTCCTATCAAAACCACATTATCATCTCGTAAAACGATGTTGATTCGAAAAAAGTTTTCGATGCGCTTGATATTGCGGTCAAAATTTCCAAATAGCTCTTCTTGGAATGTCTGTGAGTTTATCGTATATGTCCTGCTGTTGTTCAATCTGTTTCCTCCACTAAAATTTGTTAATTCTATTTTACACTATTTTGTTAGATAATAAAAGAATAAGTATTTTAATGCGTAAAGGATTATTTTGCGGGTATATGTATATGGAAACAAATTTTTAGTTTTTGGAGGAAAAAATTATGGCAATAGCAAATTTTATTAAATCCGGTGATTGGAAAGCTGAAAAACATGTTCCTGTGATTACAATCCCTGAAAATATTGTGGCAAATGAATTTTTTGAAGTAAAACTTTCCGTTGGAGAAGAGATTGCTCATCCAAACACATTGGAGCATCATATCGCTTGGTATAAATTGTTCTATGTGCAGGAAGGAAGCCAAGTTATCGTTGAGCTTGCATCCAATATTTTTGCAGCACATGGAGAACTTGACAACTTCAACGACTTCTCATTTGCAACAAAAGTCAAATTGCCGAAGCCGGGTAAATTGGTGGCACTAAGCTACTGTAATATCCACGGACTTTGGGAAAATGAAGTGGAAGTTAAATTCTAATTTTTGAACGATGAAAGCCGGCGAATGCCGGCTTTTTTTGTAGTTTTCCAAAGTTCTTCCAAGATTTTTTCTCTGTTTTTCGGTTTTATGAATCCCCTTGAGAAATGCCGGTAATAGTTGATAATTCTTTTTGAGTAATTTGCTTTTCACTTCGTCCGTCCAATATCGCTTTTATAATTTGAAATTCAGCTTCTAAAATCCCATTCCTCTTTAAACTCGGGTTCTTTCATCTTCTCTTTCAACGAAACTTTAAAGCTTTTTCCCATCTTTATCAACTCCTCTTTTGTACCGCTACCAAAATGAAACTTATTCGAGCAAACAGTCACAATTCAAATTTCGATTGTAAAGCTTCCTTTATATATGTCTTTTTTGGAATCTGTTTTGTCCTCAGATAAAATCCTGCCGCAGAGATTTATTCTTCGGTAGGATTTTTCGGCGGTTTGGGTCCGGCAAAGGAATAGATATTGGATTTGAGTGCACCGTTGTAGATTTTTCTTTTCTTGCTCGCCTTCATTTTCAGAAGTTCTTCGGTTTCGTTCAGGCTCGTGATAAGATAAAAACTCCACGATGGCATTCCTCGGAACACGCGCCCCAATTCCTTATACAATTTTTGTACCTGCTCTTTTTCGCCCATCCGTTCGCCATAGGGCGGATTGCTGATGACGAATCCGTATTCTTTTTTCGTATTGAGTTTGCGAGCGTCTTTCACTTTAAACTCGATGAGATGCTCGACTCCCGCAAGCTCGGCATTGGCCTTGGCAAGCTCAATCATCGCCGGTTCTTTGTCGAAAGCATAAATTTTGAATTCCTCATCGCTTTCATTTTCAATCGCTTCTTTGCGAGCCTTCGTCCAAGCGGATGACGGAATAAAAGTAAGTTGCTCGCCCGCAAAGTTTCGATTGACGCCCGGCATGATATTGGCGCCGAGCATCGCCGCTTCGATTGGAATCGTTCCCGAGCCGCACATCGGGTCAACTAAAATACGATTTGCTCGCCAAGGACTGAGCATCACCATATAGGCTGCGATGGTCTCACGAAGAGGCGCCTCGCCCGAAAGCTCGCGGTATCCCCTTTTGTGCAATGCCGCTCCGCTCGTGTCAAAGCTCAGCTCAACGATGTCCTTGTTGATGAAGATATGAATATTGTGCTCGCCCAATGTTTCTTGGAACCAATCGACTTGATACACTTTTTTCAATCGCTCGACGATGGACTTTTTGACGATGGATTGAATATCCGGCGCCGAGACCAATTTGCTGTTGATGGAGCGCACTTTGGCAACGGAGAATTTGGCATCCGCTCCCAGAAAATTTTCAAAAGGAAGCTTTGCCACTTCATCAAAGAGCTCGGTAAAAGTTTTGGCTGAGAATTCGCCGACTTTGATAAGCACACGCTCCGCACATCGAAGGCAGATATTGGCTTTGGCAATCCCGTCGGAATCCGTGGCGAAGGTCACTCTGCCGTCGCTCACCTTGATGACTTGAAATCCTAAATTTTTCAGCTCAAACGAAACGGTGCTCTCCATTCCGAAAAGACATACTGCTATCGCTTCCATTATTCCACCTCGTATTCCAGTTTTATCTTGCGAGCCCCCGTCGCTTTTGCCAAACGATTGACTTCATCAAAAATAAAAATCAGTTTGGGGATATCGCTGCGCTCTGCAAAAACAATCAACTCCCCTTCGTTTTTCATCATTTTGTGTATGACGATATTGCTTTTAGCAAACAGATTTTTTAACTCTTGCTCCGGATTATCGTTTGAAGAATTGCCATCGGCAACAAGAATTTTCTCTTGTTTTTCCGAAGAATCCGCTGACGAAAATTTACGCTCAATAATTTCGCCCGTATCCAGCGCTTCGTTGACCAATCGGTCGGCGTCTTTATTTTTTTCTCGCGGCACATGCTCCACCGAAAATTTTTCAAGCGATTTGATTTCCATTTTTATATCCGCATAAATCGGCAACAGCTCCGCACTTTTTACTTTGTACGCACCGTTTAGCTGTCTTTCGACGAGCTGACTGTCCAACAATAATTGAATCTGCGTATAACCGAGAGCTTTCGCTTTTTTGATTGACTGCAAAACCGCTTGGTATTCCGCCATATTGTTGGTCGCTGTTCCAATCGGCGCGCCGTATTCCAAAATTTTGTCGTCCTTTTCCCAAATGACGAAGCCGATGGCGGACTCGCCGGGATTTCCTCGAGAGCCGCCATCTGAATAAATCATTGTTTTCATCTTCACTCCTACATCCACACAAATGGACTTTCTTCACTTTCCGAAACTTCCAATCGAATGGATTTCAATTCGGGAATTTCGTTTTGTATAAAGGATTTCATCGCTTGTGCAAAAATCTGCTCCGTTTCAAAATGACCGACATCGATAACGCAAATGCCGCGCGCTTTAAAATCCATCGCCTGATGATATTTGATATCGCCGGTGATAAAGGCATCCGCGCCGAGACGATGCGCAAGTTCCGCATAATCGCCTCCCGCTCCGGTCACTACACCGACTTTTGCAATTCGCTCCCTCGCGCCAATCAGACGAATAGCTTTCAGATGGAGCTTGTTCTTAATTTTTTCTACAAATTCGGCAAGCGACTGCTGCTCGATGTCGAAGATGCGCAAAAATTCTTCCGCTTGCTCATTCTCGGAATGCACCTCGATATGATTTGCGTCCATAATTTCTGCAAAATAGTCATTCAATCCGCGATGAATCGCATCAAAATTCGTATGCGCCGCGTAAAAAGGAATTCCTTTTTCAATCAGACGATAAATCAAATTATCATCGTTCTCGCTGACGATTCGTTTGACACCGCTAAAAATGAGCGGATGATGCGCAAGGATCATATCGCATTTTTTAGCCAAGGCTTCTTCAAAAACCTTGTCCGTCAGTTCCAAAGTGAGCAAAACGGATTCGACTTCTCGATTCTTATCCCCGATGAGCAATCCGACATTGTCCCAAGACTCCGCAATATCGGATTGTAATTTGTTGTCCAAAATTTTTTCAATCTCTTTTAATTTCATAAGCTCTCCAAAATCGTATCAAGCTGCGTCATCTGCTTTTTTCGTTTGTCGATGATGCTCGCCATATCTTCGGCATCGGAGGAAAGCAAATGCGCTATTATTTTTTCCAGTTCCTTTTTTTTGCCGAGCAGCATCTGACGATACCAATCTTTTTCCTGTGCAGAAACATGATGCTTGCTCTTGCCGAACAGCAATTCCATCTCATTGTATTCCTCGGTCCCTCCGAATCCGGCTACGATGATTTGATAGATGCGATTTTCTTCCGCCAAAGCCTCGCGCTCGATAAAATATCCGTTTTTCAAAAGATAATCTCGCAGGGCTTCCGGATTCTGCATCGGTTGAAGGATGAGTTTCGGCTCGGTTTTTAGCAAAAGTTTTTTATCTTCTTCCAAAATCTTGGCAATCAAATGGCCGCCCATGCCCGCAATCACGATGCAGTTGATTCCGTCTTTTTCTTCGATGACCGACAGCCCGGAGCCGACTCGGGATTCCAACCGATGCTCCATCTTTTGCTCTTTGATTAAGTCCTGCGCTTTCTGCAAGGATTCCCGACTGACATCCGACACGATGCCGCAAGCGATTTTATCCGACTGCGCCAAGTACATCGGCAGATAGCCATGGTCGGTTCCGACATCCAAAACTTTTGCGCCCGCCGGCACAAGCTCCGCAATTTTTTTTAATCTCTTATCCATTTTTTTATCCGTCACTAGATGATTTTGTTTGTCCAATCTTCAATATTCCACACTTCATCGACGATGTCCATATAGAAATCCGGCTCATGTGAAACGAGCACGACCGTTCCTTTGAATTCGGCAATCGCGCGTTTGAGCTCGTCTTTCGCTTCCACATCGAGATGGTTGGTCGGCTCATCGAGTACCAAAAAATTATTTTCTTTCAAAATGACCTTGCATAAACGCACTTTGGCATTTTCTCCTCCCGAAAGCACCATCATCTGACTGGTGATATGCTCGCTGGTCAATCCGCAGCGCGCAAGCTCGGTTCGTACTTCATGATTGGTCAGATGCGGATAGGCATTCCACACTTCGTCCAGCGCGGTGTTGCGATTTTTCTTGCTGTCCTCCTGCTCAAAAAATCCGTATTCCACATGCTGTCCCAAGTTGATTTTGCCTTCCAAAGGCTTGATGATTCCGAGCATGGTTTTAAGCAGAGTCGATTTTCCGATTCCGTTGACGCCTTTGATGGCGATTTTTTTATTTCTCTCCACCACAAAGGAAACTTTTTTCGTAAGCGGCTCGGAGTAACCGATGACGATATCTTCCGCTTCGACAACGAATTTGGACGGCGTCTTTCCTTCTTTGAATTGGAAGATGGGTTTGATTTTTTCTTTCGGCTTTTCAATCATTTCCATCTTTTCGAGCTGCTTCATTCTACTTTTTGCACGACCCGTCGTTGAAATACGCGCCTTGTTTCTCGCGATAAAGTCTTCCAATCGCTCCACTTCTTTTTGTTGTTTTTCATAGGCCTGCTCATGCTGTTTTTTCTTAAGTTCGTACAATCGTTGAAACTCATCGTAATTTCCGACATATCTCGTGAGCGAGCCGTCTTCCACATGATAGATGATATTCGTAACCGCATTGATGAAGGGAACATCGTGCGAGATTAAAATAAAAGCATTCTCGTAGCTGTTCAGATAGCGCTTGAGCCATTCAATATGCTCAAAATCCAAGTAGTTGGTCGGCTCGTCGAGCAAAAGGATGGTCGGATTTTTGAGCAGCAATTTCGTAAGCAGAACCTTCGTACGCTGCCCGCCGCTGAGCTCGTTGACGAGCGAATCCAATCCGATATCTTTCAATCCCAAACCGCCTGCCACTTCTTCGATTTTGGAATCGATGATATAAAATCCGCCCTCGTCCAAAATTCCCTGAATCTCCGCGGCATCATTCATCATCTTTTCCATTTCGGAATCATCCGCATCCGCCATTTTTTCATAGAGCTCAAGCATCTCTTTTTCAAGCTCATACATATGCTCAAATGCCGAGCGCAGATTGTCCCGAATTGTCGTTCCGTCCACCAAGGACGAATTTTGATCCAAATATCCGACGCTCACATGATTCGACCAGGACACTTCACCTTGGTCGGGCATCAAGTCGCCGGTGATTATGTTCATAAAAGTGGATTTCCCTTCGCCGTTGGCACCGATGAGCGCCACATGCTCTCCTTTGAGCAAGCGAAAGGAAACATCATCCAAAATTCCACGAGAACCAAATCCGTGGGTCACATTTTTTACAACTAAAACACTCATTCTTCTCTCCTACTCCTCCACATATGCAATATATGGAAGATTTCTGTATTTTTCTCCACAATCGATGCCGTATCCGACGACAAATTTGCTCGGAATTGTAAACCCGATGAAGTCCGGCACGATATCGCAGGTTCGTTTTTCCACTTTATCCAACAAAGTACAAATCTTGAACTGTTTGCATCCGCGACGCTGGAAATAGTCTTTGAGATATTGCAGCGTCAATCCCGTATCGATGATGTCTTCCACAATCAGCACATTTTTTCCTTCGACAAAGACATCGACATCCTTGATGATTTTTACAATGCCGGAGCTTTTGGTCTCCATTCCGTAGCTGGACACAATCATAAAATCCAAAATGACATCATTTTTAATTTCGCGAATCAAGTCCATCGTGAACACGCTCGCTCCTTTGAGAATACAAATCACGACAATATCTTCTTCCCCAAAGTGATTTTCAATTTCTTTGGCAAGTTCTTTTACTTTTTCCGCTATCTCTTCCTTGGACAGCATAATCCCTGCAATATTTATCATTTTTCCTCCGTTTTGTTCGAAATCATTAAGTTCATCAGATGGATATACATTTTCGACGGATTGTTGTTCCAGTTGTCGATGATATCCAAGCACATTTTTTTGCTCGGCACTTCGACGCTCAGCGACAGAAGTGAGCTTTTATTCTCCAAAATCTCGATATCGACCTGATATCTCGAGTCTCCGATTTTTTTGAAGTTCGTATAAATATCCTGATATTTGGTCAGTTCGTCAAAATGTTCCTCAATATATTTTTTTATCAGCTTTTTCTCGCTGCCCATCATCTTGCTTGAAAAATATTCCAAGGAGTTTTTGCCATGCTCGGTCACGGAATAATACGGCTTTTCCAAGATGATATGTTTTTGGATAAAACTAGAATTCTCCAATTCCATCATATATTGCTTAAACGAAAAATATTCCATCAGGTCATTTTCCATCATGCCATGCTCAATACTCAATTCCGAAATGGGCTCGCCGATGCTGTCCAAAAAGAACAAAATATTGAGTTTGTCTTTTGCCATCGTGTTTTTTCCTGACACAGACACCTCCTATAATAATTTTAAATTCGCCAACAGAATAAAGGTAACCGCCACATTGATTAAAAAGTAATAGATTCCGACATATCGGTCTTTGCGGTACTCCTCTTTTTTCCCGTATTCGCGAATATCCGCATGAAGCTCGTCGATGCCCATCACCGAGCTGATGGAATCGTATTTGACTATGATGACTTTCTTGGAAAAAATCCCGGCGACGGATGTAATGCTCGCTTCCCCGTTGCCGATATATATCGTCGGTTGTCGATAATAGGATTCCAAACCTCTCTTGTGGAAAATTTCTTTGCTGATATCATAAAAATTTTCCCAAGTCAAATTATACATAATATAATTGTTGTTTCGCACAATCGCAATGAGAATGACATACAGAATCACGCCGAAATAAAACAAATCGACAATCTCATAGCCGTATTTGCTGTTGAATTTAATTGATGCGCTGATAGGCTCGACAATGAGTGCGCTGAAATAAATCGCCGCAGTAATAAACAGATTGTCATAATAAGTTTTTTTGACAAAAAAGCTGTAACTCACATATGCGATATTGGCAATGAGCAAAGCGATTGCCGCATAGTTGAATATGCGTCCGATACCGATATCCCAAATTTGCTCAATCATAAGTCCTCCATTTCCGAATACTTATTGGTTTTTGCTCGATGGAAATTCAATGGTTATTTTGGTTCCGAGATTTTCCTCCGATTCAATTTTCATCTCGCCATTGTGCAATTTTACGATTTCATCCACCAAGGCAAGTCCGATACCGCTGCCCGGCGAATTCATATTCTCTTTAAAAAACTTTTCTTTTACTTTCTCCAAGTTTTTTTTAGAAATTCCAATTCCGTTATCCGTAATTGAAAAAATTACTCGTCCGGGCTCTCCATCTACCGTTATTAAAATAACCGGTGACTTGCCCGATGAAAATTTGATGGAATTGCTGATAAGATTTATCAACACTTGTCGGAGTCGATTGGCATCTCCAAAAATCTGAGTATCTTCTCCATTCGTTTCAATCCGAAAATCAATTCCCTCCGTACGAGGAAACATTTGGTTATAGACCGAATAGGTCAACTCACGAAAAGAGAGATTGGTTTTCTCCACTCGCATTTTGTGCGATTCCAGTCGCGAAAAATCGAGCAGTTCCTCCACCATGTCTTTGAGTCTGTCCGCTTCGGAGCTTATAATTTGAAGTCCGATTTCCATGCTCGTTCCGGGCTCTATCTCTTCGCTCAGTAAAGTTTCGCCCCAACCTTTGATGGAGGTAAGCGGCGTTCTGAGCTCATGTGAAATTGAAGAGATGAAATCCTTTTTGAGTTGGTCGTTTCGCTCAATTTCTTCCGCCATATAATTCAGCGTATCGGAGAGCTCTCCGATTTCGTCATCATACATGGTCTTGGCACGAATCGCCATATTCCCGTTCGCCATCTCCCTTGCAACGATTATCAGTTTTTCAATCGGATAGACGATGGATTGGGACAACAGCGCCGAAATCATAATCAGCAAAAATATCAACAACAATGCCACCGAGATACTGGTCGCATAATATTGGCGAATCGCCGTGTCGATTTTTGATAAAGAAACCGTATACCGAACGACTCCGTCGATGCTCGAATATCGAATCAGCGGTCGGGAGGCCGACATCGTGCGCTCCTTCGTATTGGGGTCGACATTGATGGATACCGAAATTTGATTTTGAAGCGCCGAGTCGATGTCATCGGTTTCAATCTTTTGTGAGGTCGTCACCCCAAAGGAGTCCATCACAACATAACCTTCTTTATTCAAGGTTTGTACCAAAAACTTTTTATCCGATTCTCCTAAAAAGGTATTGAACAAGAAATTCGATTTTCCTTCAATATCGGAGTACTCGGCATATTTGTTCAAAAACTCGGAAGCGATGCTGGCTCTTTCTTTCAAAAGCTGCTCCACCCCGCCGTAATAGTAGTTGTTCAAAAAAAGCACGATGAATACTTCGCCCAAAATAATCGTAATGACCAAAATGGATGCGAAACTGAAGATGATACGATTTCGAATCGAGTTTTTGAATTTGCTTCTCAGCTTCGTTTTGAAAGAATCCTTTTTATTGCTGCTCACTTTCATCCCACCTGTATCCGTAGCCCCAAACCGTCTTCAGATAAATCGGTTTTGCCGGGTCTTTTTCTATCTTCTTTCGAATTCGTCGGATATTGACATCCACGACCTTGAGGTCGCCGAAATAATTTTTTCCCCAAATCGCCGACAAGATGTCATCTCGCGAAAGAGAAATTCCTTTGTTTTCCAAAAATATTTCCAAAATCTCAAATTCCTTCGGCGTCAATTCGATTTCCTTATCTTCCATAAAGAATTTACGCTCGCCCAAATCGATTTTGAAAATGCCGCTGTAAATCACTTCGTCTTTGACCAAATTGGTGGTCAATCGTCGCACCAAAGATTTGATACGAGCAGTCAACTCAGCCGGACTGAACGGTTTGCTGATATAATCATCCGCTCCGTATTCCAAGCCCATCACTTTGTCCTGGTCGGAGGTTCTCGCGGTGAGCATAATGATTCCGACATCCGGTCGCTCTTCACGAAGCACTTTGAGCACTTCAAATCCATCCAATTTCGGCATCATCACATCAAGCAATACGATGTTGATGTCCTTGTTTTTGTGGAATACATCGATGGCAACTTCGCCGTCTTCCGCCTCAAGCACCTCATAGCCTTCTTTTTTCAAATTTAACGAAATAAAACTTCTGATTGGAAATTCATCTTCCACGATTAGTACTTTCACATCTTTCTCCTTACTCAATAAAACGAATTCTGTCTTTTACATCATGCAATGATTGATACAATTTTTCAAATTCATTCTTCTCCGCGCCTTTGAGCTCTTCACTGCCCGAAAGCTTCGCCAGGATGACCTGGTCATTTCTCTCATCGATTAAAGTATGCGTCAAGCGATATTCATTGGCAGAAACTGAATCCGTCTTAACGATATCCAAAAACTCAATCTTCTTATCTTCTTTTTCGCTGAAATAATAGAATCTCAAATGCTCATCCATCTTGCTGACGGAGATTTTATTATCGATAAAGTATTGCAGCACGACTGCAATGCCGAGCTCGTAGTCCTCGTATTCTTTGCTCCTGAGCTCCAGTTCCTTATTGATGTTGAAATTATAGCAAGAGCGCAATACCAATTGAGTCACTCCTTCATTTTGCTCCAAAATTTTGTTGGCTATCAGCTCCGTCACCCCATCACCGTTTGTATCCGAGCTCGTGGTCGGGATCTCCTGCACGATTTCAGCAATGCCGTTTTTTCTAAGCAAGCTGAACAAATCTTGGTTCGAGTAGCTCACCAGGTCGGATTTTCCAATCCCTTCTTTGGTATACATATCAATGAAGTATGCCTTGTTGCTTCGGTTGACATTGCTGTAAAAAATTTTGTAGATTTCCACATCTTCCGCATATACCAATTCGCCGACCTTTTGAATCAAATCCTCGCGATAGTTCAACAATACCAATTTGTTATTGTTGTCCGAGTTTCCAATCGTCGAAAGAGCAACTTCCACTTCATCATTTTGATTTGTATTGTTCAAATCGAGCGCCAGATACTTGGTCTCGTAAATTTTTTGAAGCTTTCCTTCGATATCGCCGAATATCATCAATTCTTTGTATGGGTCGCTGACGCTGAAATATCCGAACAAGATTTCACTTTTCCCGTCGCCGTTGAGGTCGAGCACTGCATAGTCCGATACTTCAAAAGCATCGATTTTAAGCTCCAGCGCATTGCTCCAAACACCCGACTTTTCATCGATGACAAGCATTCCGATTTTACGCATATTCTTGTCGCGATAAAGCGCCACGATTTCTTCGTCTTCATCCGAATCGATGTTGCTACGAACCATCGGCTCGGTGCTGAAGGTATTTCTTCCCTGCGGAATAATCAAAATTTCACTGTCCACCGGCAAAAAGCGTCGGATGATGTCGCTGAGCATTTTTTTCTCCACATCGATCTCCGGAGGTCCGATCAATTCCTCGGGCGTTTTCAACCCTTCACATCCCACAAGAAGCATTATTAAAGAAAAAAGTAAAAATATCCTTAGCTTTTTTTTCATAATCTATCTCTTCCCGCTCTTTCGATATCCTCTCGCTGCGGATTTTGAATCCGTATTTCGAGCGCTGCTCTTGGCGCGATATCTCTTCGGCGCCGGTTTTTTTACTTCAAAATTCTTGAGTTCTTCCTCATTCAGTCGGGAGCGCTCATATAAATTTCTGTCGTACACCCGATTCAATTTCAGATGAATGTACTTTTCGATTTTCTCAAGATAGCGCTGCTCTTTTTCATCCATCAGCGTAATCGCCGCCCCGTCATCGCCCATTCGTCCGGTTCGACCGATTCGATGCACATAGTATTCCGCATCCCTCGGCACATCGAAATTGAATATATGCGTGATGCCCGAAACATCGATTCCCCTCGCCGCAATATCCGTTGCAATCAAAAATTCCACCTTCATCTTGCGAAAATCCTTGAGAATTTTTTCTCTTTTGCTCTGACTCAGTTCCCCATGCAAAAGCTCAATCGATGTGATTCCGTTTTCCACAAGCTGCCCGTAGAGCATCTTAGCTCTTTGCTTGGATTTTGTAAAAATAATCGACATAAAGGGTTTATACACATCGATGGCATAGAGCAAGCTGTCCAGTTTCCTTTCCTCGCTGCTCACAATGATGATCTGTTTGATTTTATCGACCACCACCT
>JBGZSM010000045.1:0-7125 GCA_041853585.1 Filifactoraceae bacterium | reverse complement strand
CTTTTGGTCTTGACGGCATCCGACTAAATTCTGTTCTGCAAGTACCCGTTCCATGTGTTGAATTTAGTGCTTTTCAATTTTTTCTACAAAATATGCATTTGCTATTGCAATTTAGGATTAAATTTTGAATTCGATACATCGTTAAAAAGTCTGATGTAGGATGGAAATCCATCTCTCGTCAGGCTTTTTTGTCGAAATATCCCAAAATATCGTGATGGCATCGGTTAATGCGCTTGTCGGATAAAAGTAAAATGTTTTTACGAATAAAATCCTAAAATTTTTTGCGTAATGATGCTATATAATAAGGAAGATATCATTATACACTTGAAAACTTTTAAATTGAAAATCTTTTTTTATGAAAAATATTCTTTATGGAAAGTTTTAGCCGATAAAATATTGAACAAAGCAACTAGATCAGCTCCGTTTGAAAACTAATATAAAACTACGATTCTTCAAATCTCGTGTGAACAATCGCTCAAAGCTTGGGAAAACAAATGTTTTCAGATTGACGCTCACTTTGCAAAATGATATACTTATCAGTAATAAGTATTAACACTTAGGAATACATCTAAAGGAGGATAGTTATGCTTTATCAGACAACGGATAAACATGAAGAATTACGGGCACAAGTGCGGGAATTTGTTGAGAGAGAGGTCAAGCCGATTACTTTCATGCTTGACAAGAACAATGAATTTCCGCATGATGCGTTCAAAAAAATAGCAAAGCTCGGCTGGATGGGAATTCCATTCCCGAAGAAATACGGCGGAGCGGGGCTTGACAATATAAGCTATGCCATAGCGGTTGAAGAACTTTCAAGAGTGGATGGCGGAACCGGTGTTATTTTATCGGCGCACACATCGCTCGGAGCTTATCCTATTTATGCTTACGGAACGGAAGAGCAGAAACAAAAATACCTCAAGCCGCTTGCAACCGGTGAAAAAATCGGCGCATTCGGATTGACGGAAGAAAATGCCGGCTCCGATGCGGGCGGAACGGAAACGACTGCCGAGCTTGTCGGCGACCACTATATTCTAAACGGGGGTAAGATTTTTATCACCAATGCCATCGTTGCGGATACCTATATCGTATTTGCATCGACGGATCCGGAGCAGGGAACCCGAGGAATATCCGCATTCATCGTTGAAAAAGGCTGGGAAGGCTTTACATTCAGCGACCATTACGACAAGATGGGAATTCGCTCATCCATCACAGCAGAACTTATTTTTAATAATGTAAAAGTACCGAAAGAAAATCTTCTCGGCAAAGAGGGGGAAGGATTTAAAATTGCGATGGGTACTCTCGACGGCGGCCGAATCGGTATTGCGGCTCAGGCACTCGGAATTGCTCAAGGAGCGTATGAGGCAGCGCTTGAATACACCAAAGAGAGAATTCAGTTCGGCAAGCCGATTGCATCCAATCAGGCGGTAGCTTTCAAATTGGCGGATATGGCAACGAAGCTTCGTACTTCCCGTTTGCTCATTTACAGCGCGGCGAGCCTTAAAGATGCGGGCGTGCCTTACGGTTTGGAATCGGCGATGGCAAAACAATATGCATCCGACCGATGCCTTGAAATCGTAAACGATGCGCTTCAGCTTCACGGAGGTTCCGGCTACATGCGCGGAATGGAAGTGGAAAGAGCGTATCGCGATGCGAAAATCACGACGATTTACGAAGGAACCAACGAGATTCAGCGTGTAGTAATCGCGGCGCATATTATCGGAAAGCAGCCGAAAACCGAAGGCAAGACTCCGAAGAAAAAAGGCGCGATTACCGGCGAGCGCAAGAAGATGATTTTCAAAGACGGAAGCTCGCAGGATAAAGTCAACGCATTGGTTGAGGCTCTCAAGAAGGACGGCTATGACTTCACAGTGGGCATCGACATCAACACGCCGATCAACGAAGCGGATCGCGTAGTCAGCGTCGGAAAAGGAATCGGCGATGAAAAGAATATGGAAGTGGCATATGAGCTTGCGAAACAAGCCGGTGCGGCAATCGGTTCTTCGCGTCCGGTCGCTGAGACATTGAGATATTTACCGATGAATCGATATGTGGGAATGTCGGGACAAAAATTCAAAGGAAATCTCTACATCGCTTGCGGAATCTCCGGAGCCGGTCAGCATCTCAAAGGAATCAAAGACGCATCGACCATCGTGGCAATCAATACGAACGGCAATGCGCCGATCTTCAAAAACTGCGACTACGGAATCGTCGGCGATATGTTTGAAATTATGCCTCTTTTAGCAAAAGCACTCGACAGCGGCGAGGAGAAAAAACCGGCACCGCCTGCGAAGAAGATTAAAAGAGCGAAACCGAAAAAAGCGGAGCCGAAGCATAAGAGCTTTGTTTGCACAGGTTGTGGATATGAATATAATCCGGAAGTAGGGGATCCGGAAGCGGAAATCTATCCGACCACTACTTTTGATAAATTGCCGGAAGAATGGATTTGCCCGGATTGTGGCTCGGCAAAAGAAGAGTTTATTGAATCATAGGAGGAGAATATGTATTGTGTAAGAAAATTAACTGAGGATTTGTACTGGATTGGGGCGAACGATCGCCGTTTGGCATTGTTTGAGAACATCCATCCGATTCCGAAGGGAGTATCGTATAACTCCTATGTTCTTTTGGATGAAAAAACCGTCGTTTTTGACACGGTGGATTGGGCGGTATGCCGACCTTTCTTGGATAATTTGGCAGCCGTATTGAACGGTAGAGATTTGGATTATCTTGTCGTCAACCACATGGAGCCCGACCACGCGGCATCGATGGAAGAAGTGCTTCTTCGCTATCCGAATGTAAAAGTGGTCAGCACCGAAAAATCTTTTATGCTGATGTCGCAATTCGGATTCGATGTGGAAGACAGAAAGATTCAGGTCAAAGAAGGAGACAAGCTTTCCTTCGGTAAACATGAATTTGTATTCGTGGAAGCACCGATGGTGCATTGGCCGGAAGCGATGGTGAGCTACGATACGAAGGATAAGATTCTTTTTGCAGCGGATGCATTTGGAACTTTCGGGGCGCTCGACGGACAAATTTTCAACGACGAGCTTGATTTTGAAAGAGACTGGATCGATGAAGCCAGAAGATATTACACCAATATCGTCGGTAAATACGGTCCATTCGTTCAAAAGCTGCTCAAGAAAGCATCGGCACTTGAAATCAAAATGATTTGTCCTTTGCATGGACCGGTTTGGCGAAATAATTTTGAATATATCTTGGATAAATACGACAAATGGAGTCGTTATGAGCCGGAAGAAAAAGCGGTTGTTATCGCATATGCTTCGATGTACGGAAATACCGAAAATGCGGTGCAGGCATTGGCGACCAAATTGGTGGAGCGAGGCGTTACCAATGTGAAAATGTACGATGTATCCGGCACTCATGTATCTTATCTGATTTCAGAAAGCTTCCGTGCAAGCCACTTGGTATTGGCATCGGTAACTTACAACTTGGGAATCTATCCGGTGATGAAGAGTTTCTTGGACGATATGAAGGCGCTCAATCTGCAAAAGAGAACCGTAGCAATTATGGAAAACGGCTCTTGGGCGGTAAAATCCGGCGACTTGATGACCGAGTTTGTCGACAAGGAAATGAAGATGATGAATATTCTCGGCGATCGAATCACCGTGAACTCTTCGTTGACCAAAGAAAATGAAAACGAGCTTGACGCATTGGCGGATGCGATTGTCGAATCCCTCAACGAAAAATAAGCGAGAGAATAAAGGCGGTAGGTTGAACCTATCGCTTTTTTTATGATAAGACAACAGAAATGTGGTATAATAAGGGCATAGTTTTTGGAAAAGAATCAAGGAGAAAAAATGTTTTTTATAGAAGATAGATTATTGCACAATAAAGACACCGTCATTCCGAACAGCTTCTTTGAACTCGTCATGCCCTTGTTGGCGCCGGAACCTTATGCCGTCGGCATCTATATCTATGCTTATTATTTAAGCATGGGGCAGGGCGATACGGAAATCAATGACAATCAGCAGTTGGCGGACAAATTGGGTGTGGACATCGATGATGTGTATAATACCTGGAAGCTCTGCGAGGAGATTGGGCTGATTAAAAAGCATATAATCGATGAAGAAATTGCCGGCTCTTATTCCATCGAGTTTCGAGATTTGCGAACGGTGATGGGGAAAACCAAGCAAAAAGGCGTCAGCAGCAGCGAGCTTTTGGTCGCCTTTCGAAACGAAGAATACAAAAAGATGTACGACAAAATCGAGCAGACCATCCAATATCCGCTCTCGAGCAGTGATATCAAAAAAATCCATCAGACGATTACCGAATTCAATATCTCCAAAGATTTGGTGATCGAGGCGGTGCTGTATTCAATGTATAAGAAAAAAAATCGCTCGATTGCAATGGCGATGGGCGTTTTGCGAAATTGGCATCTGGACGGCATCCGAACCGTTGAAGATTTGGAGCAGATGATGCAGGGCAAGGAAAAAAGATATTTGGAATACAAAAAAATTCTCTATGCTATGGGAGAGTACCGAAGTCCGACCGAGCCGGAGAAAGAATTGATGGATATGTGGCTTGACGAATATCAATTCGATTTGGATTCCATCTTGGATGCGATCGGCAAGACGACCTCCATCAAATCGCCGAATTTGAAATATGTGGACGGCGTTTTGAAGAATCGATTGGCGGCAGTCAATAAGATGGAAGAAAAAATGAGCGACGGTAAAATGCCGATTTCAAATCTTATACCGAAAGAAAAAGAGAGCAACTTTGAAGTGCGCAGTCAGATTTTGGAGCTGATTAAGTTTCCGAGAAAGAGTCTGCGGCGCGATGAAAAAATCGACCTCGATGAATTATCGAGTCAATTCGGATTTATGGATGTGGAAGTTGCGCACCGACATTTGATAAAAAACAACAAGCAGATTACTATTGCCAACTTGCTCCGACTCCTCAAAGGCGAACCGGTTCAGGAAGAACGAAAGCGTACAATCACTTTGGAGCAGGTAAAATTGGCAGAGCAGCAATACCATGCCGACGATGTAAAAAGATATTCAACGAAGAAAGAAAGCACGGAAACATCCGGTGAAAAACCGATGGGTGCAATGGAAAAAAGATTGCAGGAGCGACGATTGGCGGAGCTGAAAGAAAAAGGTGAAATTTAAGATGAGCATTGAACAAGTATATCAGGCGAGGCGCGATGCCCAAGCAAAGGCACTCGATTTACGCCGACAAAAAATATTTGAAGAACATCCGATATTGGAGGAATTGAATCAAAAAATCAGCTTAAAGCATTTGTCGATATCCAAAAATCAGCTCTTCGGCGACAAAAATCTTTTGGAAAAAGAGCAATTGGAGCTCAAGGAATTGCAGGATAAACGCGATTTATATCTGCAAGCTCATCATATCGACAAAGGGGATTTGAGTTTGCAATACTATTGTGCGATTTGCAAAGACAGAGGCTACATTGAGGATGAACAAGGAATTTCCAACTGCGCTTGCATGCTCAAGATTCAGGAAGATTTGCGCTACGGACAGGCACATCTCTCCAAACGGATTGAAAAAGAGAATTTCGATTCGTTCAACTTGCGCATTTTTGGTAATGAAAAGAAATATGAACTCATTTTAGGCAGCGGCATCTATCGCACGGAGCTCGAAAACATCATGGCGATTCGAAAGGTTGCCGAAAACTTTGTCGAGCGATTTGATGAAAGTAAGATAAAAAGTTTATTCTTCTACGGAAAAGTCGGATTAGGCAAGAGCTTTATGTGCTCCTGCATCGCCAAAGCACTTTTTGATAAAGGCAAGACGGTGCTGTATTTCACGATGAATGAATTGGTCGATATGATGCAGCTTTACAGCTTCAATCGCGAAGTGTTTTTTGAGCGCTATACGATGGAAGATTATTTTGCGCTTGAGCGAGCGGATTTACTCATATTGGATGATTTGGGCGCGGAGCTGACCAACAGCTTTGTCAAAACCGCTCTGTTCAACATCATCAACGCGCGCATGATAAATGGCAAAAAGATGGTGATTTCAACTAATCTGACGCCGGATGAAGTCATGGAGCGATACGACGAACGGATATCTTCGAGACTGATGGAATACATGGATTTTTATCGGTTCTTCGGAGAAAACAAAAGATGGTAGTTCGATGTAAGCGTTTCGGAAAATATTACTCAGCAATAAACCGTCACGGACAGGTTTTGGCGCGATTCCTTAGATAAGAAAGGAGCTCGCCCACCTGCGATGACGGTTTTTTCATTAACTTTTAAGCGGCTTTAGATTTTGAAAAAGCTGAACCCATTTTGCGCCGCGTATAATTTTTTCTTCTTCGCCCTCGCGAATCTCGACGATATCCTCCGGAAAGATTTCCCAAATATTGGCTTGAACCTCAAAAATATTCTCGCTGTTTCTCTCCACATCAAATATTCTTGCCCAACTGCTCATGACTTTTTGCACCAAGTCCGGATAAAATTTTCGGTGATGCTCATCGAGCAATGCAAAACTGTTGGTGATCCCTCGATTTTTGAGCTCATTTTCAAATTTTTTCTGGTCATCATAATCTTTGGCGATATAGTAATGGTTGATGACCAAGTCCCATTTGGGCGAATTAAAGTAGATTATTCGTTCTTCATCGACGCTGAGTTTGATTAAAATATTGCCATGTGCCCCGCGAAGCATATATTCGGAATTGACGGAGCACCAAATCGGATAGAGCACGCCGTCGGGTCGCGGCACTCTTTTGGAAGCTTCCATGACAAACCAATCGTACAGCTTGATGAAGTAGGGAGTCAGCTCCTGATTTTTTTCTTCGATATATTCCCGCTTGGTGTGGAAGACGCCTTCCTTTTGCATGGCCTCCAAAAAACGCTCATCCTGTCTTGTCCAAAGTGTCACCTTTGCCATAGAGCCTCCTTTCGTTTTGAAGAATTTATTTTTTATATACCCGATTCGGCTTGCAAAAGCAAAATTTCTATAAAAATTTGTAGTTGTTTGTCTGTTTCCAATACAATTTTCAAACGCACCGAACAAATTTTTAGGCTGATTTTGAATTCAGTTAAAAGAAATTTAATATAGAATCCAACTCGGGATTTTATATTCATCCTAAAAAATTATTTTGAAAAAAATTTTTTAAAAAATATTGACAGAGAAATAAATATT
>JBGZSM010000044.1:0-11106 GCA_041853585.1 Filifactoraceae bacterium | reverse complement strand
CATTGAGCCGAATGCTTCAGGCATTCAGTTTGATTTGGAAAGCAGCGTCATCAATCAATATGGAAAGCAAATCAAAGCGGTCGTACTGGAAACTCTCAAAAATCTGGATGTGCAAAACGCGAGCGTTCGCGTGGTGGACAAAGGAGCATTGGATTGCACGATTAAGGCGCGTGTGGAATGTGCCGTTCATCGTGCAGCGGAGCAGAATGAAAATTTTGCGTGGGGAGGTGCGATAAAATAATGAGACCGGATAAAAAAAGATTACGCAGAACGATGCTGTTTCTCAATGCGCAGCGTGCGTCCTTGGTAAAAGATGCCTATGTTTACAAACCGGACACCGTAATGTTTGACTTGGAAGACGCGGTGGCGGAGCGTGAAAAAGATTCCGCGAGATTTTCTTTATACAACACGATGAAAACCGTGGACTATCGAGGAGTAGAGCGAATCGTTCGTATCAATGCATCGGATACACCACATTTTTATGAGGATATTCGAGTGGCGGTAGCGAGCGGTATCGACGGAATTCGAGTGCCGAAATGTGAAACGGCGAAGGACATTCACGAAGCGGAGCAGGCGATTGAAAAAGCGGAAAAGGAATTCGGAGTAGAAGTCGGTCGTACCTTGATGATGGGCGCGATTGAATCTCCGCGCGGCGTTATCAATGCGCTGGAAATTGCGGAAAGCTCACCGAGAATGTTCGGAATCGCAATCGGCGCGGGCGACTATTTACGCACGATGCACACGACCAAGTCCGCATCGGGCATCGAGCTGCTCGGCGCGAGAAGTCAGATGGTGATTGCGGCGAGAGCGGCGGGCATCCAATGTTTTGACACCGTATATATGGATGTCGATAATTTGGAAGGTTTTACGGAAGAAGTAAGTCTTATCAAGCAACTCGGTTTTGACGGAAAAACGCTTATCAGTCCGAAGCAGATTCCAATCGTGCACAAAATTTTTGCACCGAGCGAAAAAGAAATTCAGCGTGCGGAAAAAATCATCATCCAATTGGAAGAGAACGAGAAAAAAGGAATCGGCGTATTTACGGTCGATGGACAGATGGTTGATATCGCGATGCTGGAAGGCGCACAAAGAACAATAGCACTTGCCAAAGCGAGTGGAGTTTACAAGGGGGAATTATAATGATTAACAAAGCAGGACGAGAAATTCCCGACTATATCCTGAAGGATGGATTGGAAGTATATCAGGGAGTAAACTACAAAGACGGTTTTGAATATAAGAAGGCGGCTCCGAAAGTAAAGGCTTTTGTTGACCGTGACAAATCCGAGAGCAAAATTCTCGGCAGCATCAAAGAAGCGGTTGAAAAATCGGGACTTAAAGACGGAATGACCATTTCTTTCCACCATCATTTCAGAAATGGCGACTATGTGGTGAACATGGTAATGGAAGTGATTGCGTCAATGGGCATCAAGGATTTGACAATTTGTGCAAGCTCGCTCGGCGAGGCGCATGACCCGATTATCAAATATATCGAAGACGGTACGATTACCGGACTTTCTTCATCCGGTGTGCGTGGAAAAATCGGTGAGGCGATTTCTTTCGGCAAACTGAAAAATATTGCGTATATCCGCAGCCATGGAGGTCGTGTTCGTGCGATTGAGTCGGGTGATGTGCATATCGATGTGGCTTTCATCGGCGCACCGACATCGGATGAGTACGGAAATGCTCGCGGAAAAGGCGGCAAGTCCGACTGTGGTGTTTTATCCTACGCGATGGTGGATGCGGAATATGCGGACAAGGTGGTCATCATCACCGATTGTTTGGTAGATTTTCCAAACTTCCCGCCGAGCATCGAGTCGGTGGATGTCGATTATGTCGTCGTAGTGGATGAAATCGGAAATCCGAACAAGATTGCCAGCAAAGAAATTCGTTTTACACAAGATCCGAAAGAAATCATCATGGCGGAGATGACGGCGAAATTTATCGCAAGCACACCGTATTTCAAAGACGGATTTTCTTTCCAAACGGGAGCGGGCGGCGCGTCACTTGCGGCAACTCGTTTTATGAAACCGTACATGGATGAAAAAGAAATCAGAATGTCTTTTGCCATCGGCGGTATCACTGGACCTTTGGTGGAGTTGATGGAGCAAGGATATATTCGTGTGCTGGTGGATGCACAGGATTTTGATTTGCAATCGGTGGATTCGGTTCACAAAAACCGAAATCATTATGAAATTTCAACTTCCCAATACGCAAATCCTTTCAACAAAGGAGCTTTTGTCAACAAATTGGACTTCGTTGTGCTTGGAGCGCTTGAAGTCGATGTGGATTACAATGTCAATGTCGTTGTCGGTTCCGACGGAGTGGTTCGTGGAGCGCCGGGCGGTCATACGGATACATCGGCGGGGGCGAAGGTGACGATTATCGTGGCGCCGCTTCTTCGTGGAAGAATTCCGACCGTGCTCGACAAGGTAACGACGATTACAACACCGGGCGACAGCGTGGATGTATTGATTACGGAAATCGGAATTGCCATCA
Source organism: Filifactoraceae bacterium (assembly GCA_041853585.1). GTDB lineage: Bacteria > Bacillota > Clostridia > Peptostreptococcales > Filifactoraceae > JAUNKE01. Next base: position 8,610 of record JBGZSM010000044.1, on the reverse strand, counting down.
ATCCGAAGAGAACGGATTTGATTGAGGCAATCAAGCAGACGGATTTGCCGCTTATGACGATTGAGGAAATGCGTGATCGAGCGTATGAGATTGCGGGCAAGCCAGACGATGTGGAATTTGAGGACAAAGTGGTGGCGCTTATTGAGTATCGGGATGGCACCATTTTGGATGTGGTTCGTCAGGCAAAACCGTATCAATTGTAGTGTGGATTGCTCAAGCTAATAATGTAGATCACAGCGATTTCATCGGCAACTGCTCAATATTTGAAGTTTTTGAGCATCCGCTCCAAGTCAAAAAATTAAACTTCGCTTCGCTCATAATTTTTTGAGCGCGACTTGTTCACTTGATGAAAAAACTTGGAAATTCTTTCGCAAAATTGTTGGATGAAATCGTGCGATTTGCAGAGAGCGGTAGGACAGTTGATGTTGCCGTCGCTTGAGCAACAGGAGAGAGTTTTTAACAGGAGAAACAAAGTGCATGACGGATTGGTACGGTGATGGATGCAGGGGGTGCGATGGATAGAAATTTTATAAATGATATTGCAAAACTTGCGCAAAGGGCATTGCTTTATGAGGCGACGCTTTTTCCAAAGCCGGGATTGGTGGATCCGATTTCTTGCGGGGCGCATCGGGATATGGACATTTATACTTTTATCGACAGCAGCGTTGCGCTCGGCGATGCGTTTTCGGATTTTGTAAAAATTGGAGCGGATTACGCAAACGAGGAGCCGAAATTTGTTCAAAAGCTATTGAGAGAGCGTGGAATTTCGGCGGAAGCGGAAATGTTTCGAGCAACCAATCATATCAATACGCACAAGGGAATCATTTATTCGATGGCATTTTGTCTTTGTGCAGCAGGCAGGATTTTTGCAAATGAAAAATTTGCGGACAAAAAGACAACGGGGAACGGACTGATTGTAGAATTGCTTGAAGAGGTTCGTGCTTTATCGAGCGGCATCTTGGCGTTTGACATGGAAAAGGCAATTCACAAAAAGGAAAGGACGATGGGCGAGCGTCTTTATTTGGAGCATGGAATCGGCGGGGTGCGCGGCGAAGTGGAAGCCGGCTTGCCGACTGCCAAGATGGCTTACGATTTTTTGATAAGCACATCGCTGAGTCAAGAGAGTTTGCTCACAGCGCTCCTTAAAATTATGGCAACCAATTGTGATACGAATGTTATTTCACGCGGGGGATTTGGTTTGCTGGATGAACTCAAAAAACGCAGCAAGCGGATTTTGGAGTCGGAACGGGATAATTTGCAGAAAGCCTTATCGGAAATGGATAAATGGTGCATCGAGCAGAATATCAGTTCGGGCGGTTCAGCGGATTTGCTTTCAATAGCAATCTTTTTATATTTATTAAATCAAGTAGGAGAAAAAAGATGGAAAAACTAAAACAACAAAGAGAATACTTCGGAATGCCGTTGTATCTGTTATTAGCAACATCGGTTGTTATAATTGTAGCGGCATATTTTGGAGCATTGTCGGAAGACCTTGTGGGTGGATTTGCACTCATGTTTGCAATTGGTATGATTTTGAATGAAATCGGTGACAGAATTCCGATTTGGAATGAGTATATCGGAGGCGGTTTGGTACTGAGTTTCTTGGGATCGGCAGCTTTGGTATATTTTAATATGATTCCGGAGAACTATGTTGGTGTTATAAACACAATTATGGATGATCAAGACTTTCTGACATTCTTTATCGTCGTGTTGATTACCGGTTCTATTTTAGGATTGGACAGAAAACTGCTTATTAAATCTTTCGTAGGATATATCCCTGCAATCTTCGGCGGTTTGATTGGTGCTTTTGCGCTTGGAACTCTTGGTGGATTGCTGTTCGGAGTATCTCCGGCGGAAGTTGCACTCAAATATGTATTGCCGATTATGGGCGGCGGTAACGGTGGAGGAGCGGTTCCTCTCAGCCAAATGTATGAGACGGTAACCGGAAGACCGAAAGCGGAATACTATACTTTTGCGATTGCGATTCTCACGATTGCAAATATCTTTGCGATTATTACGGCAGCGGTGTTGAACAAAATCGGGAAAATGAAGCCTTCTCTAACCGGCGACGGAAAGACTTTGATGAGAGATAGCAACGAAATTCAAGTGGAAGAAAGCTCGGTAAAAGCATCGATGAAGAATATCGGTGCGGGACTTGTTGCAGCATTAGCATTCTATGCGCTTGGAAGATTGTTCGGGAAAACTCTTTTACCGGAAATCTGGGGAGTTAAGATTCATCAGTTGGCATATATGATTGTCTTCGTTGCGATTGCCAATGCGCTCGGTCTCATTCCGGATTCCGTTCGTGCGGGCACAAAGAAATTACAATCCTTCTTCACGGCAAACTTTATCGTCTTGATTATGGTTGGTGTCGGTGTTGATACGGATCTTAAAGAATTGATTGCGGCAATCACTTTGAGTAATGTGGTAATGGCATTTTTGATCGTTGTCGGAGCGATTTTGGGCTCTGCGCTTCTCGGCTATCTTGTCGGATTCTACCCGATTGACTCAGCGGTTACGGCAGGACTTTGTATGGCGAACCGCGGCGGTTCGGGAGACCTTGCGGTGCTTGGAGCGGCGAAGAGAATGGATTTGATGTCTTATGCACAGCTTTCGTCAAGACTTGGTGGCGGAATCGTATTGGTTATCGCAAGTATTCTGTTCAGTAATCTGTTATCATAATGAATATTTTTTCAAAAGGAAAAGAGCAGGGGCTCGAAGATATTTTGACACAAAGGGAGTGGCGAGCAAATCGTATTGCGGAATTGCTCGTCCAATATCGGCAGACGGTTGTTTGTTACAAGCTCAATATGCCGGGGCCGATAAAAAACAACGAATGGATAAAAATTATTTTTGCACAGGGCAAGCAGGCGATTTTGGAGCAGCTTGCCTTGAGCTCCCGTTCTACTATATATAAAGAAGAAAAAATTTCGGATGCGGGGGATGAACTTTTTTTGGTCATCCGACACGATGCCGCCGAAGTCAAAAAAATAATGTGTCTTATCGAAGAAAATCACTACTTCGGCAGGCTGTTCGATATCGATGTGCTGACAGAAAATGAATCCGTATCTCGAACGCAAATCGGCTATGCGGAGCGCAAATGTTTGATTTGTGAAAATAAAGCGGTCTTATGCGGTCGCAATCGAACACATACGGTGCTCGAATTACAAAATAAAATTTCGGAAATGTACTCCAATTGGAAGAGTATTTCAGAAAAAGATTGATTTTTTCGGCTTGATGCTTTATAATAAATCCATTGGGGCGTTTAGCTCAGTTGGGAGAGTATCTGCTCGACAAGCAGGGGGTCACTGGTTCGAACCCGGTAACGCCCACCAAAAATTTGGCACTGTCCGTTAGGATGGTGCTTTTTGTATGTTTTTATGTTATAATCCTAGTAAAGATTTTTTGTGAGAGGTGTATATGCTTGAACATAAGTACATTACGATTTTGAGAAAAGAGCTTGTTCCGGCTTTGGGGTGTACCGAGCCGATTGCATTAGCTTATGCAGCGGCAAAGACACGCGAAATCTTAGGGGATATGCCTGATGAAATTGAAGCTTTGTGCAGCGGAAATATCATCAAAAATGTAAAAGCGGTTACCGTACCGATGTCCGGTGGAATGAAGGGATTGGTTTCCAGTATTTTATTAGGATTGGTCGGCGGTGATGCGAACCGAATGCTCGAGGTGCTGACGACGGTGACGGCGGAAGATGTCGAAAAAACCAAAGCGCTTATCGAGCAAAAAATTTGCACCATCAAATTGGCGGAAGGTGTCGAAAATTTATATATCAAACTGACGATGCGCAAAGGCAAACATTCCGCTGTTGTTGAAATCAAAGAAGCGCATACCAACATTACTTATATAGAAAAAGACGGAGAGGTTTTGCTCAATCGTGAGGAGAGCGAAAAAACGGGCAAAGCCGATACGGGATTCAGCTTCAACGAAATTTACGACTTTGCAAATACAATCGATATTCGAGAGCTGGAAGATTTGATTCGAATGCAAATCCGACACAATTTGGATATCGCCAACGAAGGACTTGTTCATTCGTACGGAGCGAATGTCGGGAAAACTTTGCTCGCAAGCTACGGAAGCGATGTACGAATCAAGGCGAAGGCTTATGCGGCTGCCGGCTCGGATGCACGAATGAGCGGCTGCTCCAAACCCGTTGTCATCAACTCGGGCTCGGGGAATCAAGGACTTACCGTTTCATTGCCGGTCATCATCTATGCGCATGAACTCGGAGTTAGTGAGGAAAAATTGATTCGCTCGCTCATTTTCAGCAATCTGATCGCTTTGATGCAAAAAGAGAGAATTGGAAAACTCTCGGCATATTGCGGGGCGGTCAGCGCGGCTTGCGGAGCGGGAGCGGCGATTGCATATTTGCACGACGCCCCGAAGGAAGAAATTATGGATACCATCACCAATACGCTCGGCAATGTTTCGGGAATCGTTTGTGACGGAGCCAAGCCGTCTTGTGCGGCAAAAATCGCATCCTCGGTCGATGCGGCGATTATGGGTTATACATTGGCGACAAATAAGCAAAAGTTTCATTCGGGGGAAGGCTTGATAAAAGACACGGTGGAAGATACGATTCGAGCAGTCACTCAGATGGCGAAAGACGGAATGCGTGCCACCGATGTTGAAATACTAAATATCATGATAGAAGAATAAGGAGCAGCTATGATTATCAGAAATGGTCTAACATTTATTGCAGAAGAAGGTTTTGTCAAAAAAGATGTCGAATTCATCGGCGAAAAGATTACCCGAGTGGCGGATGTACTGGACAATCCGAACAATGATGTAGAATATGATGCGACGGGACAATATGTTATGCCCGGCTTGATCGATGCCCATTCCCATATCGGACTTTTCAACGAAGCGATGCGATGGGAAGGCGAAGACGGAAATGAGATGAGCGACCCGGTTACGCCGGATATGCAAGCCGTCGACGGAATCAATCCGCAAGACCCGGGATTTGAGGACGCACTCAGGGGCGGCGTGACGACCGCCTGCACCGGACCGGGAAGCGCCAATGTCGTCGGCGGAAGTTTTACCACGATTTCACTGTACGGCGATGTGGTGGATAAGATGATTATTCAGCATCCGGCAGCGATGAAATGTGCATTCGGTGAAAATCCGAAAGGCTGTTACGGACAAAATGGGAAAAAAGCACCAATGACCAGAATGGGTGTGGCTGCAATTTTGCGCGATACATTGACAAAGGCTGAAAACTATATTGCCAAAAAAGAAGATGCGGAATTCAAAGGTCATCATTTCGACATCGATATGAAGATGGAAGCGATGATTCCGGTAATCCAAAAAGAGATTCCGCTCAAAGCACATGCGCATCGTGCCGACGATATCTGTACAGCGATTCGCGTGGCGAAAGAGTTCGGTCTCAAACTGACTTTGGAGCATTGTACCGAAGGACATTTTATCGCAGACTACATCGTGGAGAATGAATTGTACGCACAGGTCGGACCGACTTTCGGAACAAAATCCAAAATTGAGTTGCGCAACATCAGTTTTGAAACGGCAAAAATTTTGAATGAAAAAGGCGTCAAGGTTTCGATTATCACCGACCATCCGGTTATTCCGCAGGGCTCACTCAATATGTGTGCGGCACTTGCAGTCAAAGCGGGCATGGATGTGAACGAAGCGCTCAAAGCGATTACCGTCAATCCGGCGGAGGCTTTAGGAATCGAAAATCTCAAAGGAGCGATTCGCGAAGGATTGGATGCGGACATCGTCATTTGGGATAGAGACCCTTTGGATTTGCAAGCTAAAACCTTACGCGTCTATGTATGCGGCGAAGAAGTATTTGGACGATAATACGAATCCCTGTTGTTGAAACAGGGATTTTTTATGCGCCTCATCGTTCAGACTAAAAAGGGAGCTGCTGCAGAAAGAAAAAATCTCGTTTTGCAACAGCTTTTTGGCGTGCAAGAAATTCTTAAATGATTTTTTCAAGAGCATTCCTTCCGTGAAATTTTTAATTTCAATTGTATTTTATGACGGGTTTGAAATGTTTTTGAAAATAGATACAAAGATATTAAATAGATAATAAAAAAGAATAAATAAATTACCGAAATATATTAAGCTTCCGGAGTTGTCGAACGATATAACAATAGCATAATTTCAGGGAGGAAATTCAAATGAATAAGTTATTAGCCGGAAAAGTTGGCAAAAGAGGACAGAGCACGATAACGGGAGAAATAATGAGGTGGATAGGGATACCGATAATTATCGCTATGCTTTGTTTGACCATAATTGTATTACGAACCGTAAAAACAAATTTGGTCAGTCTGGCGAAAGAAAAAATTTCGTTGGAGACGAAGGCATTTGCATCGCAAGTGGACCAGCATTTTCAAAAATTTGATTTATTGTCTTACTCGATGGCACAAAATCAGCAATTTAATGAGATTATTCGAAAGCTGAGAGCAGGTGAAGAACTCAAGAAAATCGATGGATTTGATGAGTCCTTTGAGACCTTGGTCAATATGGCGAAAAGCGATTCATATATTTTTGCAACATGGATTGCGGATGAAAAAACCAATCAGGTATGGGCTTCCGACGGATATTTTTCAGACGGCGCATGGAATATTCACTCAAGAGAATGGTACACGGCGCTTAAAGAAAATCCTTCAGCACAATATATAACCACCGAGCCGTACTTTGATGAGACAGTCGGCGAAATGATTGTCACGATTTCATCACCGATTAAAGATGTGCAGGGAAATGTAGTTGCAGCAGCCGGCGTGGATGTAAGCATTAAAGGAATAGAAAAACTGCTAGAATCCGAAAAAGTCGGTGATAGCGGGTTCTATGTGCTTTTATCCAAATTCAATGATGTTCTGTATCATCCTAACAAAGATGTTATAGGAATCAATGTGGCGGATGCACCAATCAATAAAGAACTCAAAGACACAATCACCAATCGAAATTACAGCTTAGTGGAATTTGAGGAATTTGAAATTCCAAATGTCGGCTATCTCGCGGCAGTCGGCCAACGAGGATGGGCGATCAACTCGGTATTACCCGAAAAAGAATTTATGAGCAGCTATAATATTCTTCGAAACACTCTGCTCGTTCTGTTGATGGGAACGATTTTGGCATACTTTGCTTTGATTTGGCGTGTGGCAAAAAGAATCAGCAAACCATTGGTCAAACTGAACGGCGTAGCGGAGCAAATCGCCGGTGGAGATTTGAATGTTCAGCTTGACATCGAATCCAAAAATGAAATCGGCATGGTTGCGAATTCCATGGGGCAGACGGTAAACAGACTTCGAGAATATATCGATTATATACAAGAAATTTCACAAGTGTTGAAACAGATGGCGGACGGCGACATGAGAATTCGTCTGACCAAAGAATACAAGGGCGAGTTCAGCAGCATCAAAGAGGCGTTGCAGCTCATTTCTTTGTCACTCAACAACACATTGATGATGATAAATCAATCTTCCGAGCAGGTAAATCAAGGCTCGGCGCATGTATCCTCCGCGGCACAGAGTTTAGCAACCGGCGCGGCGGAGCAGGCAAGCTCGATTCAAACGCTGACCGAATCCATTCGTGTCATTTCGGAGCAATCCAAAAACAATGCACAAAATGCGGAAAACGCAAAAACCTTAGCAATGGAATCCGGAAGAGAAGTGGAGCAGGGAAATGAGCACATGAATCAGATGCTTTCGGCGATGGAAGAAATCAGCAAGTCGTCCGAAGAGATTCATAAAATCATCAAAGCCATCGACGATATCGCATTCCAAACCAATATTTTGGCACTCAATGCGGCGGTCGAAGCGGCGAGAGCGGGAGAAGCGGGCAAAGGATTTGCCGTCGTAGCGGATGAGGTAAGAAGTCTAGCGGTACGCTCGGCGGAAGCGGCAAAACAAACGCAGATGCTCGTAGAAGAGAGCGTACGAAATGCAGGAATCGGATTGGGCATTGCGAAAGATACTGCGGAATCACTCGGCAAAATCAGAACGAGAACCGAAGAAACCAGCAGCATCGTTGAAGTGATTGCAAAATCGAGTCAAGAACAGGCGATAACCATTGATGAAATCAGCGATGGCTTGAGCTCAATATCCACCGTCGTGCAGAGCAATGCGGCAACTGCGGAACAGAGTTCTGCAGCGAGTGAAGAACTTTCGGCGCAAGCGACGATGTTATACGACGAAGTGAAGAAATTCAAATTAGAAGAGACGAGCAATTTTGCAAATCAGAATTCCACTCAATCAATTCAGGATTATCCAAAAGAGCAGATAAACTATGATGAAATTTCTTATACAAACCGTTCAAGCGGCGGTGACAAATACTAGCAAACAATACCAATAAGTTATATTTCTATCCTTCAGAAATGCAAAAGTCAAACGGCTTTTGCATTTTTTATGGGGAAAATCTAAATTATTTCGTTCGGACATTTTCATTTTAATTTCTCGCTCCTATTCCTGTTCTCCATTTGTGTTTTGAATTCTATATTTTCTATCCGGTTTTTCGTTTTTGTTTTTTATCCCCGTTTGATCAGCAATTCTTCTTTCGGTTCGGGATTCTGATTTGCTTAATAAAATTCAATTTCGGAATTAGTGCTGAAAAAATAAGAAAAATATATTG
>JBGZSM010000043.1:0-4640 GCA_041853585.1 Filifactoraceae bacterium | reverse complement strand
TTTCGGTATCGCTTTATTGTTTTTTTATGTAAAAATCCAAGGTTATCTTTTGTGTAATCTGCTTTCAATTTTGATTTTAGTATGTTATTATTAGGATGTATAGAATATTTTTAGGAGGTTATCATGAAATTTTCAAAAAGAATTGAGGATATGCAATCTTCTCCTGTAAGAAGACTGGTTCCATTCGCACAGGAAGCGAAGGCGAAAGGAAAAAAAGTCTATCACTTGAATATCGGACAACCCGATGTGAAGACGCCGAGAGTATTTTTTGATGCGGTGCGTGCATTCGACGAAGAAGTTCTTGAATATGCACTTTCCCAAGGTATTCCGGAATTGATTGATGCAATCATCGAATACTACAAAAAGAACGGTATGCATTTTGAGAAAGATGAAATTCTAATTACCAACGGCGGTAGTGAAGGATTGATGTTCGCAATGCTTGCAGTTTGCGATGTCGATGACGAAGTGCTCATTCCGGAACCGTTCTACACCAACTACAACGGTTTTGCATCCACCGTCAGCGTAAAAATCAATTCCATTACGACAAAAGCGGAGGAAGGATTCCATCTTCCATCCAAAGAAGAAGTGCTTGCTGCGATTACACCGAGAACAAAAGCAATCCTGCTTTCCAATCCGGGAAATCCTACCGGTGTGGTTTATACTAAGGAAGAAGTTCGTATGCTGTCGGATATTGCAAAAGAAAAAGATTTGTATATAATCTCCGATGAAGTATATCGTGAATTTGTTTATGACGGCGAAGTTCATACAAGTTTCGGTGCAATGAAGGATATTGAGGACCGCGTTATTCTAATCGAGTCCGTATCCAAACGATTCAGCGCTTGCGGAGCGAGAATCGGTTCGATTGCTTCCAAAAATAAAGCACTTATCGCTCAAATTCTAAAGCTTTGCCAAGGACGACTTTGTGCTCCGACCATCGACCAAATGGGTGCGGCTGAGCTTTACAAAATGAATGATGAATATTACAAAGAGGTTTGTGACGAATACAAAAACCGTCGCGACATCGTGTATAAGGCGCTCAAAGAAATGCCGGGCGTTATCGTGGAAGAGCCAAAAGGTGCATTGTACGCGATTGCAAAATTGCCGGTGGAAGATGCTGAAGACTTCATCATCTGGATGTTGAAAGAATTCGACCTCAACGGTGAAACGGTAATGATGGCACCGGCGGAAGGTTTCTATTCAACAAAAGGACTTGGAAAAAATGAAGCGCGTATCGCTTATGTACTTGAGGCAAACGCATTGACGAAAGCAATGAACTGCTTGAAAGAAGGATTGAAAGCCTACCAAAATCGTTAAAAAATGAGAGCATCGGAAATCCGATGCTCTTTTATATTACATCCACTGTTCCTAAACCTTTCGGTTGTTTGACCCATCAACAGTCGAAATGCATTTTTCGATTTAATTTAGAATACCAACAATGCCACACCGACAATTCCACCGGTGAGAAGCAAAGTGATAACACAATATCCCATAATATCTTTTGCAGAAAGACCTGCAATTCCAAGTGCCGGTAATGCCCAGAACGGTTGAATCATATTCGTCCATGCATCACCCCATGCGATTGCCATCGCGGTTTTCGCAGTTTCAACACCAAGTTTTGCTCCGGCAGGCATCATAATCGGTGCCTGTACCGCCCACTGTCCTCCACCTGAAGGTACGAAGAAGTTTACAACTCCTGCACTCAGGAATGTGAGCAATGGGAAGGTTCTTGCAGTTGAAATGCTTACGAACCAAGTTGAAATCGCTCCGGCAAGTGAAACGCCCGTTTCCGGATGTCCCGCTGTCATCATTCCCATGATTCCCGCATAGAATGGGAACTGAAGAATGATTCCGCCTGAGCTCGCCGCTGAATCCATAATCGCATCAATATAGTTTCGAATATTGCCATGTAGCAATAATCCGACAAACATGAAAATGAAGTTTACAAAGTTTAAATCTAATTGTAATCCGTCTTTTTGGATTTTCAATACGATAACCGCAAATCCGAGAATCAACGCAAGAATCCAAAGTACCTTGCTTTTCTCCAATTTGTCTGCCGGCGTCTTCGCCGCTTCTTCTTTTCTCTCTTTGTCCTCTAATAACGCTTTGTCTACAACAAAAGTGTGTTCTTTATCCGGCATCATCGCATAACATGCCAATGGCAACAGGATGATAATTAAAGCCGAAATCGTAAGGTTCATCGGTGAAAAAATAGTTGCTGATGTTGGAACAACAACATCCAGTGCACCTTTAGTAACCTCCGCCAATTTTCCTTCGCCTGCAATTTGTAACGGAATCGAGCCGGACAATCCGCCATGCCATACCGCAAATCCGGAATAAGCACTCGCGATGAGCAATCGGTAATCGACCTTGTCCACCTCTTTTGCCATTTCTCGAGCAAGCAATGCGCCAAGCACCAATCCGAATCCCCAGTTAATCCAACATGCAACCGCAGATATAAATGCGGTAATCATAATTGCTCTTGCCGGTGTCTTTGCGGATTTAGCAACTTTTTGCAAAATATTTTTGAACACTTTGGCTTTTGCCATTGCATTTCCAAGCACAAGCACGAGTGCCATCTGCATCGAAAATGCCAACAAATTCCAAAAGCCGCCACTCCATGCCCCCAACATTTGTAACGGTGTCTGCTTGGTAACAAGAATCCCTGCAACATATACTACAAAAGTAAGCAAAAGTGCAAAAATAAACGGATCCGGTAAATATTTATTCATAATGTTGACACAAGCATTCGTAAATTTTTTGAACATGACTTTCCTCCTAGATGAAAAGAAGCCTAAAAAATAATTTTTTAGGCTTCATCAATAATATTTTTCTAAAATACTATTTATTTACTTTTTCTTTTAAGCCTTTACCTGCTTTGAATACAGGTGCCTTAGATGCCTTAATTTTGATTGTTTTTGATGGGTCTTTTGGATTTCTACCTTCTCTGGCTGCTCTCTTTCTTGTTTCGAAAGAACCAAATCCTACAAGCTGTACTTTCTCACCAGCTACAAGCGCTTCTTCAACACATGCCATAAATGCGTTTAGAGCAAGCTCAGTATCTTTCTTTGTTAGTTCACTTTTCGCAGCCATTTTAGCTACCAATTCTGCTTTGTTCATCGAATACCTCCTAAAAAATATTTAAGTAACAATAAATACTTTTAATACCACAAAACAATCCCCCAGAAGAACATTGCTTGCAATAAAAAAATTATCCTTGCTATATACTTTTATCAGATAAAAATCATAAAGTCAAGTGTTTTCAAGTATTTTCTACATATTGTTTTGTTTTTCTTTATTTTTTTGCTGCTCCCAGACCAATTTTGCGCTTTCCAAATCCAAATTTTTTTGTTTATCAAACACATAAGGATGACGAAAAATCAGCTTGTTGCAAATCCCATCTACCACATCGAACATATTGAAATATTCAAGTTCTTCACCTAATCGCGCCAGCATGACCAACAGGTTCAGCACATCGCCCATCTCCTCAATGACATTGTCGATGTCATTATTTTTTAAGGCAGAGGTTAATTCTTCGATTTCTTCGCTCAAAAATGGCGTCAGCGTATCAAAATTTTGCTCTCTATCCCAAGGACATCCTTGGTCACTTCGCAAAATTTTTATAATTTCCATCAGATCAAAGAGATTTTTGAATCGAAAATTCTCTTTTTGATAAGGAATAAAAATGCTGCTGAGATGGTCGAATTCAAATCCGACTTTATCGATATCGTATAGAAGAACGCTGATTTGATATTCCAAATCCGAAATTCCCACCCCTTTGAACAAAATAATTTCCACTTCGTCTTTCAGATGCTCCATCAGACGAAGCTTGAGTTCCGATGCGGTATAGCTGTTGAAAACCTGTGTAAATACGATATCTGTTTTCGCATACAGACTCTCATCGTCAAAATCGAGTGCGTCCAGCAGAGTGATTCCTTTTTTGGTAGGGTCGAGATTTAAAAACAAAAAAGTCTCATCCAAAAAACTGCTCGAAGAAACAATTTGAAGCTGCAAATTCGGATTGTGCTTTTGTTCTTCTTCCAACAACTCGACCGTTATCTCGGCAACACGCGGATGGCCGGGCACCGCATAGACGATTTCGCCCTCCTGCTTTGCTTGAGCAAGCAGCTCCCGCACAATTGATTGATAGACGGACTGAAAATCATCACATTCCTCATAAAGATGATCGAAACTTCGATAGGAAATGCCCATTTTGTCAAAATCCGAAACGATGGGATGTCTTTGTGTACGCAAAAAAAGATGCTTAGCATTCTTTATACTCTCCAGCGCACCATAGCTGATGGACGACAAGGCGCCCGCTCCCATCCCGACAATAGTAATCTTCATTATGCGCGCGCAGCTATTGCTTCGATTTCAACAATAGCATCCTTCGGTAGTTTTGCCACTTGAACGGTCGAGCGAGCCGGCGCATGATTTCCGAAAAATTCGCTGTAAACTTCGTTCATTTGCGGAAAATCATTCATATCGCGCAAGAATACGGTCGTTTTTATAATATAATTTACGCTCAATCCCGCCGCTTCCACAATCGCTTTGACATTGTTCAGCGATGCGATGGTCGCCGCTTTGATTTCTTCTTCAATCGCTCCGGTTTGCATATTGACCGGCAACTGTCCGGATGTAAA
>JBGZSM010000042.1:0-29581 GCA_041853585.1 Filifactoraceae bacterium | reverse complement strand
GGTCAACATGTCCGATGGTTCCGATGTTTACATGTGGTTTGGTTCTTTCAAATTTAGCCTTAGCCATTTCTATTCCTCCATTTTTCCCTTTGAGTTATTTTCCTTCTTCCATAATTTTCTTTGCAATGGAATTCGGTACTTCTTCGTAATGATCAAAAATCATTGTATAAGTTGCTCTACCCTGTGTTGCAGATCGTAGGTCTGTTGAGTATCCGAACATTTCGGATAGCGGTACCATTGCATGAACTGCTTGTGCTCCGCCGACTCTTGCTTCCATTCCTTCGATTCTACCACGACGAGAGTTGATATCACCCATTACATCGCCCATGTAATCTTCCGGTGTTACTACTTCCACCTTGAAAATTGGCTCCAATATAACCGGGTTTGCTTTTTTCATACCGTCTTTGAACGCCATGGATGCTGCTACCTTAAACGCCATCTCGGATGAGTCGACCTCATGGTATGAACCGTCGTACAACTCAACTTTGACATCCACTACCGGATAGCCTGCAAGAACTCCGGAGTCCATCGCTCCTTGAATACCTTGGTCAACCGGTCCGATATATTCTTTCGGAATCGCTCCTCCGACAACCGCATTGACAAATTCGTATCCTGTTCCCGGCTCTTGTGGGTACATTCTGATTTTAACATGACCGTATTGTCCGCGACCACCGGATTGTTTTGCATATTTATGCTCGATATCCACAGAATTTTTGATGGTTTCTCTGTAAGCAACCTGAGGTGCTCCGACATTCGCTTCCACTTTGAACTCTCTAAGAAGTCTGTCTACGATAATCTCAAGGTGAAGCTCACCCATTCCTGAGATGATTGTTTGTCCGGTTTCTTCATCCGTACGCACGCGGAAAGTCGGGTCTTCTTCTGAAAGTTTTTGAAGTGCCGTTCCCATTTTCTCCTGTGCAGCCTTTGTTTTCGGCTCAATCGCAACCGAGATAACCGGCTCCGGGAATTCCATTGACTCCAAAATGATCGGACTTGCCGGATCGGTCAATGTATCTCCCGTTGTTGTATCTTTTAATCCAACCGCTGCAGCAATATCTCCGGCATATACCGTTGAAATTTCTTCACGAGTATTGGCGTGCATCTGAAGGATTCGTCCAATTCTTTCTTTTTTGTTCTTCGTTGAGTTCAACACATAAGAACCCGAATTCAGAACTCCTGAATAAACTCGGAAGAACGCAAGTTTTCCTACAAACGGGTCTGCCATAATCTTGAACGCAAGCGCTGAGAACGGCTCATTGTCGTCGGAATGTCTTTCTTCTTCCGTCTCGCCATCCAATAGAACTCCTTTGATTGACGGAACATCTACCGGTGACGGCATATAGTCCAAAACTCCGTCAAGAAGTAGTGGAACTCCTTTGTTTCGATATGCGGAACCGCAGAATACCGGGTTGATTACCGCATCGATTACTCCTTTACGAAGTGCCGCCTTAAGTTCAGGAATTGAAATTTCTTCTCCCTCAAGGAATTTCATCGTCAATTCTTCATCGAGCTCTGCGATTGCCTCAACCATGATTTCTCTACGCTCTTCAGCAAGAGATTGCAGTTCTGCAGGGATTTCTCTTGTTTCCATTTCACGACCCAGTGCATCCGTTACATAGTATGCTTTCATTTCAAAGAGGTCGATGATTCCTTCAAAAGTATCCTCTGCTCCGATTGGAAGTTGAACCGCTACGGCATTCGCTCCCAAACGCTCTTTCATTTGCTCGACAACTCTTAAAAAGTCTGCACCGGTGATATCCATTTTGTTGACAAATGCGATTCTCGGTACTCGATAGTTGTCCGCTTGTCGCCACACATTTTCAGATTGCGGCTCAACTCCACCTTTTGCACAGAAAACCGCTACCGCTCCGTCAAGCACTCGTAGAGAACGCTCAACTTCCACTGTAAAGTCAACGTGACCAGGTGTGTCGATGATATTAATTTTTGTATCCTTCCACTGTGCTGTTGTCGCAGCGGATGTGATTGTGATTCCTCTTTCCTTTTCTTGCTCCATCCAGTCCATTTGAGCTGAACCTTCGTGAGTTTCTCCAAGTTTATGTGTTTTACCTGTATAGAAAAGAATTCTCTCTGTCGTTGTTGTCTTGCCCGCGTCGATGTGGGCCATAATTCCTATATTCCTAGTTTTTGGTAAAGGAAATTGTCTTGACACTGTGTACTCCTTTCGGCTCTTTTTCTTTTAGCAATTAGAAACGATAATGTGCAAATGCTCTGTTCGCCTCAGCCATCTTATGAGTATCTTCTTTTTTCTTGAATGTTGCTCCGGTTTGGTTCGCAGCATCCATAATCTCTCTTGCCAGCTTCAGCTTGATGCCTTTTTCATTTCTTAGTCTTGAATATCTTACCAGCCATCTTAGTCCTAAAGTCTCCCGTCTCTCCGGTCTAACTTCTACAGGCACTTGATAGTTTGCACCACCCACTCGACGAGCTTTTACTTCAAGCACAGGCATGATATTTGCCATCGCTCTTTCAAATACTTCAAGCGGATCTTCATTTGTTTTTGCTTTAATTTCTTCAAAGGCTCCGTACACAATGCCTTGTGCAATACCTCTTTTTCCATCCAGCATAATCTTATTGATTAGCTTGGTTACTACTTTGCTTCCGTAAATCGGATCTGCAAGTACTTCTCTTTTTGGAATACTACCTTTTCTTGGCACTTTGCTTCCCTCCTTAATGATTAATGGTTAAATCATCGGTACTCGACAAAATCTGCTGTTTGTCGGGGCGCCTACAATATATAATATATAAAACGCACCGTACAATACATTATTTCTTAGCAGCTTTTGGCAATTTCGCACCGTATTTTGATCTTGCTTGTCTTCTCTTTTCTACACCTGATGTATCCAGAGAACCACGAACGATGTGGTATCTTACCCCCGGTAAGTCTTTTACTCTACCACCTCTGATTAGCACAACAGAGTGCTCCTGAAGATTGTGGCCTTCACCCGGAATATACGCGGAAACCTCAATCTGATTTGAAAGTCGAACTCTGGCGATTTTTCTAAGCGCTGAGTTTGGCTTTTTCGGAGTTACTGTCTTAACTGAAGTACATACGCCTCGCTTTTGCGGAGAACTGTTGTCTGTACTCTTTCTCTTAAGAGCATTAAAACCCTTTTGTAGAGCCGGAGCTGTCGATTGGTATTCTACTTGCTCTCTGCCCTTTCTCACTAACTGGTTAATTGTTGGCATTTGTGCACCTCCTTCTTCTAAAATTTTTGTTTACACGCCAACTGCTAATTGTATTGAACCGGCTAAATAGTCGACTCAAGTATGCGCAAACGCACACTAAGGTATTTTACCACTTTTGTGTGCGTTTGTCCATAGCAAATTATGAAAGATAATAAGCTGTAAAGTGAAAAAGTTATTCCCACTTTCATGAAGAGTTATTTCTTTTGTCAAGGCAAAAAAATCTCTTGGATTGCTCCAAGAGATTAGTAATTGTATTGAACTGCTGTCTTGCCATTTGCAATGGTCATGGATAAAGTCGGCAATTCGCCGTTCATTTCCACAACAACGAAATCCGCTTTCTTTCCGACTGAAATGCTGCCGCGATCTTCAAGTTTTAACGCTTCTGCCGGATAATGAGAAAACAGCTTGACGGCCTCGGGAAGTCCCAAGATGCCTTCAATTTCAAAAATATAGTCCAAAATATCTTTGGAATGTGTGCTCGCCGATACGATGTCGACTACTTTGTCCGAAATCAAATCGACAAATTCCGAAACATCATTGGTGTTGATAAATCCCTCCACATCATAAATGTAATGAAAATCATTTTCTTTAATGAGTGCTATCGTCTGTGGAGTATGTTCTCCCGAAATGATGTCGATGTCAATTTTGTACTCGTCTTTCAATCTTTTTATCAAGCTGTAGCGGTTTGATGCAAACGGAAGATTGAGATTTTTTGCTGATTTTATGCGATAAGAAAGCTCGTCCAATGCTGATTCTTCACGAAGACTCGTCAAATATTTCAGCGCTTCGAGCGCTTGTTCATCATCCAAATCAAATCGTCGTTGCATATTTTGAATGAGATATTGATTGTGGTAGTTGAACACATCGCGACTGTGTAGTCCGACGCAGGTTATAAAGTCGATAACATCGGAGATGATGAGCTGTCGCAAATTTCGATTTGCCAGACGCTCTCCCAATCGAAACACCAAATGAATCTTGTGATTGACTAAACCTGAGTTGATTGAATTGTTTTTGATTGCACTTAGGTACTCGATTGCATCTTCTACACTTTGTTCTTTCAATAAATCTTCCAATCGGAAGGTATGAAAGTTGGTTGTGACACCGGACTCCGCCAGCAGTCTATCGGTTTGACTGAAAATCCGCTCTTCCGAAAAAAATTTGTTATACGGGGATTTGGCTTCATTGGAGTAATCGTCGGATGCGACATTGATGAAGCCCGGCAAAATATATTTGCCTGTCAAATCAATAAACTCGCCCTCTGGCTTTTGCTCTGACTGAATGTCAATAATTTTGTCGTTGTCAATGACGATGTATCCGTTGATAACATCATCGGACAAAACGATCTTGTTACTATACAGGATTTGCATACATCATTCCCCCTACGAATTTATTATATCATCTTTAATTGATACTTTCCATAGCAAAATCAATTTTTGTTTATTTTATAAATATGCACTCGGGAAGATGTAGGTACGACGGTGATTTTGTACTTGATTTGAGTATTTTTCCCTTCCAAAAGAAAACTGGTTCCCGTTGCGTTTTCGCCGCTGAATCGAATTTCAATCGGCATCGTTCCCAATGAGATGAAGCCGAAATCGTCCCCTGCATTTTCACTGTCGGAAATTATTTTTTTGGAAAGAATGACGGATTTGTCAATCGGAATATCCACCGCCGTCTTGGGTCCGCGCTCCAAGACTTGAAAATAATGCTGTCCGTTTTTGTAGATGATTTGAAATTTTGCCATGCTGTCACCCGCATCGTATTTCTGTCTCGCGAGGCGTATTGCGGAAACCATTTCTTGAGCGCTGCTTTCGAGCAGGATGCCTTCATTGTTGTTGCGAATGCTGATTAAAAAAGCAAGCGAAAGCAAAATGGTAATCACAATCATCAGTTCGAGCAAAGTGAATCCGTTTTTGATTTTTTGAAGCTGTTTCTTCCTTATTATATAGCGCGTGGAAAAATCTTTTTTTGATGCATGGTAAATATCTCCGTCAGCGGAGAAACACGGTGTCGTTTTGGGAAACTTTTTTCCTTTTCTTTTTTCCGGCTCATCGTCTGTCATGAAAAATGTCGCCCGAGATAATGTCGCTGTCCTTGTCGAGCATTTCATTATTAATAATCCTCTCATCAAAATTAAAATAGTAATATTTTGCATAGCTCATCGGATATTGTCGGCTGTTTGCATTGATTTGGACTCGGATTGCAATATCTCGGCTCGATTCGACATCCGAATTTTTGACGGCTGCAAAATATCTTTTCCCTTCATCATAGTATTGAATCCGCGTGCTCGCAACCGGCGCGGCAAGTCCGACGGCATCCGAAATATCGCTTCTCAATCCCGTATTGATGCCCGATTGCAGATTCTCAAGCTTAGTGCAAAAAGTTTTTAGGAATTGCTTTTTCTCTTCTTCGGTTTTAGGCGGCAAAGCGGGCGTCGGATTGTTTTCTTCAGGCGGTTTTGTTTCCTTTGCTTTTTTGTCGCTTGGCGAAATCTCCAAAGAGCCGCTGCTTCTACCCGCCGAATTTGTATCGGCATCGCTCTTTTGCACTTCTTCATAGATTTTTGCAATTTCATCCTGCACCAAAATATCCACATAGACAAAGAGATTGCTCGCCTCAAGCTCATGCTCGGATGCTCCGATTTGCGCCGCCGCTCCCTGTGCATTCAACGACAAAATCGTCGCCGCCGATGCAATCAGCGTAAGCAGAATACTCATGACGATGATGATATGGACGGTGCCGAATGCATTTCTTCCTTTATATATATTATTTGCTCGGCACCACCAAAGTGTATTGTTTTTGAATTTCATTTTTCTCATCCTTTATCTCAAGCTGCACGATATTCAAACTTCGTCCTTTGAAATCTTCCTGCGACAACAATTGATACTTGATTGAAAAATCGCCGACCTTCGAATCCTCATAGTAGCCTTTGCTCTGCGTCTTGATAATTTCATCGCGCAGAATGTCATCGATTTGCTGATTGCTTTGAATGATATACAGATTTTTGTAATAAGCATTCATCCCATAGATGATGAGCAGCGAACATATCATCAAAAGCAAAGTCGAAATCAACACATCGACAAATCCGAAACCTCTATATTTTCTCATTCGCTGACAAACACCGCCTTCATCTGTAATTGACAGTTCGTTTTCTCTTCCAGATTCAAATCCAGTTCCCGAATTTTGATTCCCTCCATCGCGCTGATTTTTTCGACGAATCCGGCAATGTCCTCATATTTCCCGAAGAGATTGAGCTCATATTCATACAGCTTGATTTGCTCAAATTTTTCAGTATGAAAAAACAGCGATTTTTTCTGCAGTTTCGACTCCAGAATCATCCGCTCGATATCGCGATTGATATCATAACTGTCGGCGGCAAACAGCGAGATGCCCTGGCTCGTTGAAAGCGCCGAATTGCTTTGTCCGATGGATTTTTTTAGATGATGAATTCGGCGCAGCGTCGGCAAGGTGATGACAAGACAAATCAGCAGGATAAAAATTATTCCCGCTCGCACGGTTTTTTTTCATATTCTCACCTCGATGCTTACCAACAGATTTTTATCATTTTCGTCGATGCGTTCGACCTGCACTTCCTGATATTTTTCTTTAAGCAAAGAAATCTCATCTTCAAGTTCCGAAATCGAATAGCCCGAATAGCTCAATATCATTTTGTTGTCTTCGATGCGAGCGGAATTGCAGCGCAAATTCTTTATCAGTCCGAAATGCTCCTTCATCCGCTTTTCATCGACAAAGGAGCTGCTGCCCATCAGCGAATAGTATTCTTCTTCAAGCAATGTGTTCGCCGTCGTTTGATTCACCTGTTCGCTGATTTTGCGCAGATTCTGCTCCATCAGATACAGATATACATTGGCTGCTAAAAACAGAATCATCAGCAACAGCACCAATATCTCCGACTTGTTCTTTTTGTTCAGATGCGCGGATATTTCCGCATTCCAATGATATTTCATGATATCCCCCATATCATATTCTCATATTGA
Organism: Filifactoraceae bacterium; assembly: GCA_041853585.1. Classification (GTDB taxonomy): domain Bacteria; phylum Bacillota; class Clostridia; order Peptostreptococcales; family Filifactoraceae; genus JAUNKE01. The sequence goes on along the minus strand of JBGZSM010000042.1, from coordinate 22,376 downwards.
ATAAATTTGCCAAATCCGTTGCTCGCCATATCCAGCACCGTAATTTCCCTAAGTTTTCCATCCTCCAAAGCAAGTACATATTCGCCCAATTTGAGCAATGCTTTTTGATAGTTTTCTCCATATTCGAGCAAAAAAAGCTCCGGCGTATAGATTCGCACTTTTTTCGATTGGATTTTTCGAATCCCGCAGATTCGGATGAGCTCATCAAACTCTTCCTTTGCCAAAAGAAATTCATAACCATTTGATTTTCTGAAAATGACATCGTCATTCTTGACTTCTCTTTTGATATTTTTTGCGGAAGATGCTTTTACTTTTTTCGCTGAAAAATCATCTTCTGATTTTTGCGAAACCGAGCGCTCGTCAAAATGATTTTCTTCCCGCGCCAAATCCGAATCACTCACTTTGTCCTGCGCGCTCAACGATTGCTCCATCGCATCGACTTGCCCTTTTTGTCGCCGAATCTGCGCCTGCGTCATCACAATCAGCACGGGATAATTGCTCTCCGATGCGGCGATGCTTGAAATGGAATTTTTTTCCGGCTCATATCCGAATAGTTTCATCGCAAACCTCCCAAATTCGTAGCCGAGTTGATAATCGGCAAAACCAATGCCAACAACAAAGATATCAAAATGCCCGCGATAATTATCATCATCGGCTGCAGCAATTTTTTTGTATTCTCCGCCATGTCCTCGGTTTTTATATTGAGCAGTCGAACCGCATTGCTCAAATTTTCGTGCAAGCTGTCGCTCGTCTCGCCCAATTTGATATATGAAATAATCGCCTTCGGAAAATACAGCTCGTTTTTTTGCATCATCTCATGCATGGTTTTTCCATGCGTTATCCCGTCGGCAATCTCGCGAAGTATCTCCCCGTAGCCGAACAAGTCCGAGCCTTCGGAGACGATTCCTATCGCCGAAACGATATCCATGCCCGATGCGAACAGGACTTCGATTTGCCAAAAGATGCTGCGCAGCGTGCTCATCTGATAAAATGCCATAATCAGCCTTTGTTTGAGCAAAATTTTCTTTGCAAAATGCGCTATCTTTTCTCTACCGATGCCCGATAGGAAAAAACAAAAAATCGCGATAAGCACAAAGGCGAGCAATCTCGCATAATTGAGAAAAAACAGATAGATGCCGTGCAAAATCTCGAGTGACCTCGGCACTCGGATTCCGATGCTCGCAATCGTTTTATAAAGCTGAGGCGATACGACGAAGATAACAAAAGACAAAATGAGCAAAATCATCAATATCAAAAATACCGGATAGGCGGTGATTCTCAAAAAGTATTTTTTGTCCATCACTCGCTGCTCCAAATAGCGCACGATATTTTCAAAAGCCTTCGGATAACTTCCCGTATTTTCGCCAATCAGCAGACAGGAATAGATAAAGTCATCCGTCAAATCCACTTCCTCCAGCGCATCGACCAATCGAGCGCCATTGTCGATTTCTGTAAGCAGGTTTGGGATGCAACCAATTTGTGTGTCATTATGTACGAGGTCGAGTGCATCCAATATCGGCATTTTGCTTGCTAAATAAAATCCGAGCATATAATAGAAATCCCGTTTTTTCTCCATCGACAGTTTTTTCCCGCTCATCAGCTTGGACTGCATTTTGACAAAAAAACCGTCGCTCATTATCGGATTTCTTTGAATCAAATTCTTCTCCATCATAAAAACCTCCTCGCTTCCGCCAAAGAAATTTCTTTGCTTTTAAACTTCTGAATGATTTGCTTCAAAATCCCGTCGTCTTCACCGAGCATGCCCTGCGCAAAATACTCTTCTCTTTTTTTGTCATCCAGCTCCACAATCGACATCAAAGGAACTCGGCGCGCAATCCCGCTGTAACCGCATTTGTCACAGCCCGATGACAAGTGAATGACATCGCGGTTCTTCAAACCGAGCTGCTCGATATCCTCGCCCTGATAGATGACGGATGTCTGACAAAATTTGCATTCCTCTCCGACCAAACGCTGATTGATAATCATCGAGATGGAGCTGAAAATCAGATGTCTGTCGATTCCGAGATTTTCCAAACGCTCGATTGCCAAACTCGGCGTCTTCGTATGCAGAGTCGTAAACACGAGATGACCCGTAATGCTCGCCTTCATCGCAACCTCCGCGCTGACTTCGTCACGAATCTCGCCGATGAACAAAATATCGGGGTCCTGTCTCAAAATAGAGCGCACGCCGTCGGCAAAACTGTTTTCGTCCCGATTATCGACTTGAATTTGAGTCACGCCCGGCATCTTGTATTCAACCGGGTCTTCAATCGAAATAATATGCTTCGTGCCGTCGTTGATTTCATTAAGAAAACAGCGGATGCTCGAGCTTTTTCCGCTTCCTGTCGGCCCGGTCACGAGAACGGCTCCCGATTCTTTCGCCAAAGCCCTTTCGATTCGTCCGATATCCGATTCCGATATGCCTAAATTCTTCACCGACTTGGGCACATTTTCATTGCCCAACAGTCGCAGGGAAATCTTTTCACCCTCCATCGTATTAATGATGGAAACGCGGATATCCAGCTCCTGTTTTTGAAGCTCAATTTGAATTCTCGTGTCAATCGCCCGGAGGCTGCGCGAAATATCGGTATTTCCTTTGACCTTGATGATTCGTCCGAGAATCTGCGCAATCTTTTCCTCGATGGCACAAAAAGTTTTGAGCTTGCCTTTGAGCCGAAAACGAATCAAGCACAGCCCTTCTGCCTGCGATATATGAATATCACTCGCTCCAAAGTCCTGTGCTTTTTCCACCACAAAAAGGAACAGCTTTTCAAACTGCTCGTTTTTGATATATTCTCGAATCCTTTTGTAAAGTTCTCGGTCCTTTAATTCAATCGTATAGTAAGTGTGAATCAGACGATTTACTTCGCTGATCGGATAAGGCTCGAAGTAAAAATCATCTATTTTGCTCTCGAAGAGCCGCTGTCGTATCGCTTCCTCGCTCGAAAGATTCGAGACATAAGCGATTTTCAATCGGTCCTCAACATATTCGAGCGGAAAACAATAATTCGCTAACGCAAAAGCTTCATCAAAAATGGAATGTATTCCGTAAATCATAGTCCCCCCAAGTTTTTCTGACTGAGTAAATCAATTACTCCCGGTCTGTTTTCATCCCTCCTGATTAGAATATATAAATCTTCCGTTGCGCGTCCCGATGCCGTATAGATAATGTTCAGCATCTTTTGTACTTCCTTGTTCTTCATCGTCGTGTAGCTGTTGTAGAGCGTGTCCAACTGACAAAGTATCACCACTTTCCATTCCAAATTCGTGCAGTTATAGATATTGGTGAGAGTGACACCTGTCGAGTTGAGCAGATTGCTCGATTCATCGTCGGCAAAACTCACAATGATTTCATTGTCGTCCAGCACTTTCTTGATAAGATGTTTTGAATAAACCGCCTTGTTTCCCCGAACAATTTTTTCATTATACGGATAGATAATGCAAATGTCCGAGTAATGATATCCCTTTTCAATATATTTTTTGACAATCGCAACCAATTCATCCAGCATCTGTGGTGTGTCCTGATACTCAATCACTTCCGTGTGTCCGTCTTGGTTGCTCATCGTCGAGAAGGCTTTGAAATAGTCGCCCACCCTCTCCAATTCCAACGCGGAAAAAGCATTGATGTCATTTTGAAAATCCAAGTTGAAATAGCCGACCGCCTGCGAGGAGCGATAGTTTTTACCCAATGAAATCAATTCATCATAAGGATATTCATTGGATGCATCCTTGTCGTTCAACGGCGTCATCCGCTTCGGCTCATCGTAGGATATATACAAAAAGCTTTTGGATGCATACGAAATATCCCGCAAAAATTTGATTTCATCGTAGCTGAAATTCTCCGCCTCATCCACAAAAATTCCTTTGAAATATCTTTTGCCCTGATAGATTTGAGCAATCTTTTCAAAGACCTTTTCGAATTCTTTGTTGAAACTCTGCTTGCTCTGCTTATTCAATTTCAGGTTGAATTTTTTCCCGAGCAGCAAAACGAATTGATGGAAATTGATGATTTTTACATTGCTGATGTCCTCATGAAAATATTCCATAAAGCGATTGATGGCATTGGAGAGTTGTTTGTCGAAAGTGATATATAGGAAATTGTCTTTCGGATAAGTTCTCGCCAGTTTAATCAGCTTTGCAAGCATCAAACTCGACTTGCCCGTTCCCGTCGCCCCTTGTAAAAGTGTCGTTCCGTAATTCAGATTGTTGACCAGCTCCACCTGCTCCGGCTCGAGAAGCGTCGCCTTGATATTCGTTTTTCGATAATCGACATCGAGCACCTTGTCGCCGACGGAAGAATTTTTTTGAAATACAAAATACTCCTTCGCCAAAGTCAGCAAAATCTCATCCTCTTCCTGTGCATCCTTCGACAGATAATCCTGCAAGGAGGAATCATTGTTGATAAGATTTTCAAATTGGATTTTATCGATTACGATGTCGCTCGCTTTTTGATATTCGCTCAAATCGATATAGGGCATCACAAAATAATACGGAATGTTCTTCAAATGATTTGATATTTCTTTCTCCACCGCTTCATGCTCTTCGTGAATGACCTCCAAAATTTCGTCGGACAAAATCGCAAAAGTGTCTTCATTCGTGTCCATAAATTTGAACAATACCGCCTTGCCGTCTTCGATATAAAGGAGGTCAAAATACAGATTACTGAAAGGCGCGATTTTCGGGATGACCATTCCCTTCAAACTTTTTTTAAGATATTTGTAAAATAATTTTTCAGCATTTTTCGTCTTGATGGATTCAACATTTGAATTTATATTTTGTACTGTTTTCATCGTACGCTCCTTTTTGAATCTCAAGAAGCCTTCGGACTATTTTTTCTCCGACATCATGCTCTTGAGCTCTTCCATAAAGCTGTCAATATCTTTGAATTCCCGATAAACAGAGGCGAAACGCACATAGCTTACCTCATCCACTTCCTTCAGTTTCGCCATAACCATTTCGCCAATCTGAATGCTGCTCACCTCTCTCGTCATCGCGTTGAGCAGGTCGCGCTCAATCTCATCGACCATATGCTCCATCTGCTCCAAAGTAATATGTCTTTTTTCACAGGATTTCATAATCCCTTTCAGCACCTTTTCCCGATCGAAATACTCTCGGGATTTATCTTTTTTAATCACCATGATGCTCACCTGCTCAATACGCTCGTAGGTGGTGAATCGGCGATTGCAGCTCTCACATTCTCTGCGTCTGCGAATGCTGTTTCCTTCTTCCGCCTGCCTTGAGTCGATAACCTTCGAATCAGTTGAGCCGCAGTATTGACATCTCATAGCATCTCCTTTACATTCAAGTTTTATAATAAAACATTTCAAAAAAAGAGAATAAAACTATTCTCTTTTACTGTTAGACATATTTATTTCGGGAAGAAAGAAACACCAATCGGAAAATCGGATTGAAGAATCATTCTTTCCACGATGTCTTTCAAAAAGAGTAACACTCTCTTTTCTCTATTTCTTTTTCTTCGGATTTAACCAGTCCGGAATTTGGAATGTCGTTTCTTTCGGCTCAAGCTCTTTCGCCTCATCCGATTCGGCATTTTCCGTTTGCTCTTCCTGAGCGGTCGCCCCCGCCTCCTGAACTTTTTTCTGTGCAGCCTTGTATTCTTCGCCTTCTTTGAATCCGGTCGCGATAACCGCTACACGAATTTCATCTTCCAAGTCCTGAACTTCCGCAGTTCCGATGATGATATCGACATCCTCAAAATTTACGCAGTCTTTCACATAGCTTGAAATCTCATTAAATTCATCCAAAGTAAGACTCTCTTTGGTCGCGGAAATCGAAATAAGCACACGCTCCGCCCCTTCAACAGTCGTTTCCAACAACGGACTGTGAATCGCTTCCTGTGCAGCCTTCATCGCACGGCCTTCTCCGGTCGCGCTACCGATTCCTAAATGGCCGACGCCTTTGTTGTGCATCGTTGCACGAATATCGGCAAAGTCCACATTGACCATACCCGGCGTCTCGACGATGTCGGTGATTCCGTTGACACCTTTTTTAAGAACCTGATTTGCTCTTTCAAATGCTTCAAATAAAGTTGTGCCCTTTTCAGAGATGTCAAAAATTCTATCGTTCGGAATGACAATCAAGGTATCGACATATTTTTTCAGCTCGTCGATTCCCTGCTCCGCTTTTTTTATTTTCTTCGAACCTTCAATTGTAAATGGTTTTGTAACGACAGCAACCGTCAAAATCCCAAGATTCTTGGAAATCTTTGCAACGACAGGTGCCGCTCCCGTTCCGGTTCCACCGCCCATCCCGGCTGTGATGAAGACCATATCCGCTCCTTCAAGCAAAGCGGTTATATCCGCTTCACTCTCCTCAGCCGATTCGCGTCCGATAATAGGGTCCGCTCCCGCACCCCTACCATTTGTGGTTTTCTCTCCTAATTGTAATTTCACCGGCGCTTCGGATTGACGAAGTGCCTGTGCATCAGTGTTCATTACGATGTACTCAACACCGCCTGAGCCGGAACCTATCATTCTATTTACAGCGTTTCCGCCGCCACCGCCAACTCCAACAACCTTAATTACTTCCGGGCTGACTCCATTATTAACATCCAATTCGAACATGAACTTCCTCCAACATTTCTATAATATTCTAAACAAAAGAGTTCGTTTTAGATGACGAACATCCTAAAACACTCAATATCTATTCGATAATCTGTGATTTGTAAGTATTAAAATCCGGGGTATTGAAATTTATCCAAAAATTTTTTGAAAAAATTTTGTAGATTTATTTTATACCATAATATAGTTTATCGAATAATACTCCGCTATGTCAAGAGCTTTCAATAATTTTTGACATAATTTACTATCTTTTTTTACTTCAGCAGCAATCTTCGAATGATGGCGATGTTTTGAAACAGTCTGCCGCCAAAGACAATAATCGGGGCGTAGAAGAAAGGAACGCCCAAACGGTCGCCGAAGTAGGACAGCAAACCCGCCAAAATCGCATTGAGAAAAAAACCGGAAACAAATAATTTGTTGTTGTATTTATTCTCCATGCTTGCGCGAATCGCTCCGAGCAAAGAATCAAATGCCGCAAGCATTCCAATCGATATATAAAGCGAAAGACTGTTCGGATATGTGAAAGGCAAATATCCTCCCACCAAAATTCCCAAGCTAAGTCCAAGAATAGCCCAAATCATTCTTTCTTCGCCTCCTTCAAATAATCTATCTGCCTATCTTTCATTGTCGAATGAATAAAAATCTCATCTTCCCTACTCGTATTGATTCGAATACCGTATAATGTCGAAATCGCATAGGCATACGAATCTTTGGATTTAATCGCCGCCTCCAAAATATCGGCATTCCCTATCGCACGGATAATAAAGGGTTGCGCAAAAGTTTTTCCATTGACCGTAATCGTCGCTCCGGAGCATTTCACTTCCGTCCCGAGATGATAAATCTGATTGTTGATGGAAATCACTTCGGCGCCTGAACTTTTTAAATCGTTTACAATCCGCAGCACATCCTGGTCATGCACGATAAAATCATTCGGATTTTGTGTCGGCAAAATATCGATATCCGAATCGCGAATCTCCACCTTCAGTCCCGGCCCGCGAAAGCTCGTCTTGCCGAGCAACGATTTGGCATATTGATTTTGCTTTTCCATAATCTCCCAAAGGTTCTGTGGATTTTCGACCGATTCAAGCTCGGTCAATTCCGCTCGTTTTCTTTCCCTGTACTCATCCAATTTCTGAATTTCCGTATTCTCCATCTCGATTTGGATTTCCATATCCCGAATGGTTTCCCGATTGAAAAAAATTGTATTTTCTTTGATGCTTCGTATTTGTAAAACCGCTATCAATCCGATGGAAAAACAAATTAGAAACAATATGTTGCGAATCGTATTTTTTGAATTTCCCATAATCACTCTTCTATCTGAGCAAATTTGAACGAAATCTCCTGCGTATATCTCGGCAATTCAATTTGCTCCTGTTTTTGAACTTTGGAATCGATGTTGAAATTATTTTTCATCTCCCACAGAATTCCGTATTTCATATTGAGCGTCGCATCCAAGGTGTCGGGGTCGCCGATTGCTCTAATTTGTATATTTCGTCCGACCGGATTGTCGTTGACGAGCAAGTTCCCCTGCTCATAGCGAAAATCCGTCGAAAAGACAAATCGCTCCTCGTTGATGGCAATTCCTTCAGCACCGGATGCATTCAATTTGTTGATGACGGACAGCAAAAGGTCGAAATTCGCCATCAATAATTCAAATTTCCCCGGGTCACTCACATCAAAGTCAATCACAATGCCCGGCCCCACCGCCTTGGTTAAGCCGGATTGTAACTCGTAATTATCGATTTCGGACTTGATATCCCGAAAGCGTTGGTCATATTTAACCTGGTCGTCTTTGAGCAAACGAATTTTTTCTTCCAACTCCACGATTTCTTTTTCGGTTTTCGTTTTTCGCTCCCGAATATTGGCAAGCTCCACCTGCAGATGCGCCGCCGTATCCGAAAGCGATTGTCCGTTGTTGTTATCATTGAGTGAAAGCTGCTTCGATAAAGCGATGCCTATGATAAAACTCAATGTAAAAAAGACGATTTTCCCCTTCACATTTCTCATTCTTCTCATCTACTTTTTACTCCTGTAAACGGGATAGGAATCGTATCGCATATCGACATATCCCGAATAGATTTTTCGCTCAAACAAATTGATTAGAATTTTGTTGAGCACCAACATTTTCTCATTCAAATCTTTGCCTTCCCCAAGCAAAACATTGATTCCCTGCGGTGTAATCAAATGGATGTCATGGACATTACTGATGTCGATAAGCGAAATATTGTTGAGTAATTTCGCACTCTTGATATTCGATACGATGCTGATTCCGAGCGCCAAATTGCTGTCGGACTTGATTTGCTCTCCGATAATGATGTCCTTCGGCTCGATACCGCTTATCATCGGCTTGACAATTTTCATAATATCCTGCGTCGTCTCCAATACGGTTCCCGAATCGTCGATGATTGCAAAGCCGCCTGAAAATTTGACGGTCGCAACGGGTTTTCGCTCGGTGATATACAGCACCAAGGTTCTCGGAAACTTCGGCTTGATTTCAATCTTTTTAATATAAGGACTTGCCAAAAAGTCCTCCTGAATTTTTTTCTTCCGCAGCAAGTAAATATTTCGATGCAAATTTTCCTGCGTGTATTTTGGAATATCCTCTCGCTTGATTGCTGAATTTCCCAAAATCACAAAATGCTTCACATGAAAAATCGGTAGGAACAAATAGCTGATAAAAAGCAAAAAAACAATCGCTCCCGTTATAAAGATATTTCGTTTTGTAAAAATTCTTTTGATTTGCTCCATATCTTCTCCTTAAAGCATTTTGGAAATTTCAGTTACAATGGTTTCGCAAGGGTCGATATTGTATAAATCCTTGCTCTTTCTCTCCATCTCTTCACGCAAAGCATCGTTTTGCAAAATCTCATTCATCAGCCCGAGCATCGCTTCCGGCTTCAAGTCATTCTCCTTGATATAGTAGCCCGCGCCGTTGTCCTGAATGTTCTTGGCATTGACTTCCTGATGATTTTCAGCCGAATATGCCTTCGGAATGATTATGGCTGCTCGCCCGACCGCATTGACTTCCGCAATCGTCGTCGCCCCCGCGCTGACGATGCATAAATCGCTCGATGCGATATAGTTCGGCATATCGTCGATGTAATCCACAATCATATATTTGTTCGCTTGGACATAATGCCCGTAATCCTGCATAATTTTTTCATAATGCCTTTTGCCCGTCGAAAAAATAAATCCAATTTGACGCTCCACAAGTTCCGGAATCAGTTCCACAAAGGCATTGTTGATGGCATCGTAGCCGCCCGAGCCGCCTGTTACGAGAACAAAAGGCTTGTCCTTCGGCAAATGCACATTTCGGCGTGCTTCTTCTTTTGCACTCGCATGCAGAATATTGTATCGAACGGGATTCCCGACCGTGCGAATTTCAATTTTCGTCTTAAAAAAATTTCTTGCCGTTTCAAAACCCAAAAAAATCTTATCGACTTTTTTCGATAGGATTTTATTGGTCAAACCCGGATAGGCATTTTGCTCATGAATGATTGCCAATGCTTCACTGCGGCTTCCGGCATAGACCACCGGACCGGAAACATAGCCTCCCGTACCGATGACCACATCAGGCTTAAATTCACGAATGATTTTTTCCGCATCTTTGATTGCTTTGCTCGCCAAAAAAAATCTTTTGACATTCTCAAAGCTGATGCGCCTTTGAAACCATTTGACTTCAATCGATTTGAAATTGTAACCGTGCTTGGCGACAATTCTCTCTTCCAGACTGTTCGGCGTGCCGACATATAAAATTTCTGAGCCCGGATATTTTTCTACAATCTTGTCAGCGATTGCCAGCGCAGGATAGATATGCCCGCCGGTTCCGCCGCCTGATACAATAGCTCGCATTATGCTCTATTTCGCCTTTCTAATGAATGGTAATTTTTATTTTCCACATTATCAAATGCTTTCTGCGTTTTTTGCTCCCATCTGGAAATCCCCAGCACCAATCCGATTGCGCCGAGAGTCATGACCAAAGAGGTTCCGCCATAGCTGATGATTGGGAAAGGAATTCCCGTACTCGGAATCATATTGGTGGAAACATACATATTCATAATCGACTGAATCGCAAGCTGAGATGAAATTCCCGCCGCAATCAATGTCGAAAATTTATCCGGCGCATTGGACGCCACTTTGAATCCTCGAAGCACGAGAGCCGATAAGAGGATAATCAAAACAATGCAACCCAAAAAGCCGAGTTCTTCAGCAAAAATCGAAAATATATAATCATTGTACGCATACGGTAGATAAATCATCTTTTGCTTTCCGCTTCCGATTCCCGTGCCGACCAATCCGCCCGATGCAATCGCATAGAGCGATTGAACAATCTGATAACCCTTGTTCTGCGGGTCGATGAACGGATCGAAAAATACTTCCACACGCTGCATCTTTTCCTTACTCGACATGATAACCAAAACGGTTCCCAAGACACCGAAGCCCGTTAGCCCCAGCGTAACCGACGCCTTTAATCCGCCAAAGAAAAGCACCGCCATCATCGTCGCCGCCAAAACCAAAGTCGTCGAAAGGTCGGGCTGTCTCAAGGTTAAAACCAGATACGCTATCAGCGAGCCGACCAGAAAGAAATTCTTGGTCGGATTCTTTTCGCTCTTTTTCTGCGACAACAGATAGGCGACCGTGATGACCGAAACATACTTCGCCAGCTCCGACGGCATGAAGGTTACCCGTCCGCCGAACAATTCAATCCAGCGCACACTGTTGTGACGCTCGACCGCCAATGAAGTATAGAGCAGTGCGTAAGTGCCCAAGGTGATGGCATTCAGCGGAACGACCAAGGCTCTGAGCTTTCGAAAATTCATTCGGCTGCAAACCCATAGAACAACCGCTCCGAAAGCTACGAATAAAATTTCTCGGTTTAACAGCGCATTCGGGTCTTTACGCTCGTAGCCCATGACAAAGTAGCTTGAGCTGTAAACCATAATGATACCGACGACAACCATTCCTATCGTTGCAAAAAAAAGTAGGTAGTCCCATTTTCCTTTAACTAATATTTTATTTGACATTCTCTGCTTCCAATTCGTTTACAATTTTTTTGAAATGCTCGCCTCGCTCTTCAAAGCTCTTATACATATCCCAAGATGCACAAGCGGGCGAAAGTAAAACCGTATCCCCCGCCTCTGCCATCGCAAAAGCGGTTCGTATCGCCTCATCCATATCCGAAACCAACTCAAATTTTGAAAAACCGAATCGAAGCATCGTTTCCGCTAATTTGTTTTTGGTTTCTCCTAAAAGTATAGCACTTTTTACTCTGTTTGGAAATGCTTGAATAAAGTCGTCAAACACCGAATGTTTGTCCATACCGCCGGCGATGAGCAGGATATTTTTATCAATTGCTTCAAGCGCCTTGATGGATGCATCGGGGTTGGTCCCTTTGGAATCGTTGACAAAATGAATTCCTTTTATATCCTTGACCCATTCCAAACGATGCGCTACACCGCGAAATTCGCGAAGCGTGTCGGCTATGGCGGAAAGCTCGATCCCGTAACAAATCGCCATGGCGGATGCAATCAATACATTCTCATAATTATGATTGCCTTTCAAAAAAATTTTTCGGGTGTCAATCAGCACTTGCTCCGCTTCCTTTTCCCGATAAAAAATTTTTCCTTCTTTTATATATAGAGCCGGTGAAAATTCTTTTTTCGGTTCCTCATGTACCGATGTGTAGAATTTTTTTCCCTTGCTTCTTTGAGCAAGTGAAACACAGTATGAATCGTCCAAGTTGACGATGGCAAAGTCATCAGGCTCTTGGTTTTCAAAAATCCTTGATTTGATTTCGGCATAATTTTCTATCGTTTTGTGACGATTGAGATGATCTTCGGTCAGATTGATAATTGTCGCCAGATGACATCTAAAATCCCGAATCGTTTCAAGCTGGAAACTGCTGAGCTCGCTCACAAAAACGCTTTTATTATTCGAATTTAAAACTTCGGATATAATCGGCTTGCCGATATTGCCCACCACCTTGGTGTCAAAGCCTGCATTTTTGAAAAGCTCCCCGACCAATGCAGTCGTCGTCGTCTTGCCGTTGGTTCCGGTTATTCCGACGAATACCCCCTTTGTCAAACGATAGGCAAGCTCCACTTCGCCGATTAGTTCTATATGGCGACTTTTTAATTTTTGAACAAAGTCGAGTTCGAGTGGAATACCCGGTGAAATGACCGCCAAATCGACTTCTTCCTCACCCGTCGGATTGCTCCCGAAATGAAATTCCACTTTGTCCAATCCTTCCTTCTCATAAATTTCCCGAACGGAAGCATTGGAATCAAAAGCGATAGTTTTCTTCGCTTGCTGATTCAAAAAAGCTACCAAGTCAAAACCGCTTTTCCCAAGTCCGATTACCATGACCCTCTTATTCGTTAAGTCCATCTCTCCTCCAGCTACATCGAATATACTCCTATGATGCACATTACCACGGTAATTACAACAAAAAGTGTTACCACCTTGGTCTCATGCCAGCCCATTTTCTCAAAATGATGATGAATCGGCGCCATTCTGAAAAACCGCTTGCCCGTCTTTTTGAAGTAAGTCACCTGAATGATGACCGACAGACTCTCCATAAAGTAAACAAAGCATAGAATCGGCACGACCAATTCCACGTTCATAATGACCGCTGCCGCTGCGACCGCGCCGCCGAGCGCCATCGAGCCGGTATCGCCCATGAATACTTTCGCCGGAAATTTGTTCACGCGCAAAAAGCCGATGCATCCGCCGATGACCGCTGCCAAAAAGATAAGCAGTCCGTTGTGAGTCATCTGATTTGCCAGCAGCGCAAAACCGATTCCGACGATGACGGTTACGGTACTCGCCAAACCGTCCAAGCCGTCCGTCAGATTGACCGAATTGACCAATGCGATAACGACAAACATGATGAATGGAATATAGAAAATCCCGATATTGATTGTGATTTTTGCAAAAGGAATATAAATTGCGCTTCCGATAGCCGATAGCTTCCACTGAATCATCGCGATAATCAGCGAGAAAACAACCTGCATCACGATTTTTTGCTTCGCCCTCAATCCCAGCGATTGTTTCTTTATCACCTTGATATAGTCATCGACGAAGCCGACGAAGCCGAACAACACCATCGACAGAAGTGCAAATGTAATCTCCGTCGCGTCGCCTCCCATCACAATACCCAAAACGGATGCGATGAGTATCGCGATAATGAAGATGAAGCCGCCCATCGTCGGCGTTCCGTTTTTCTGTAAATGCGTCTCCGGCCCGTCATCCCTTACGGTCTGACCGAATTTCAATCGTTCAAGCAAAGGAATCAGCATCGGTCCCAGAAAGAACGCTATCAACAGCGATGCCAATCCTACCACAATAATTTTTTCCATAGCTTTAGCAGATTGAATCTGCAACCTCCTCCAATTTCATACCGCGCGAGCCTTTGATAATCACTGCGTCTTTCTCTTGAAGAATATCGTTGATTCGCGCCTTTGCCTGCTCATTATTTTCGAAATGATACAGACAGTCCTCTTTCATACCCGATTTTCTTGCACCCTCGACAATGTACTTCGCCATCTCGCCGATTGCTATCAGCACATCAATGCGCTGATGCGCAAACTCGCCGACCTCAAAATGATATTGCGCGGAATCTTCGCCAAGCTCGAGCATGTCCGCCAAAATCGCAACCTTGCGCTCGCCGCTGACATAGTCTAAGGTCGAAAGCGCCGCCCGCATCGAATCGGGATTCGCATTGTAGCTGTCGTCGATGATGATTTTATTACCGATTTCACTTTTTTCCATTCGATGTCTGGACGGTTGATACTTCGCCAAGCCCGCCGCCGATTTTTTCAAATCGAGACCGAGCAATTTACAGACGCCGAGTGCGCTGAGCGCATTCCCGATATTGTGCTCGCCAATCGTCGGGAGAATCAGCTCCACTTCTTCATCCAGCACCTTTGCCCTAAGCTTCGTCTTCCCCGATACGAATTCCCACCGAATCGGATGAATGTCATTGTGCTCACCGAGTCCGAAAGCAAAGACCTCGGGCACGATGGCCCTCTTATCCAACGCCGCCAGCATATCATTATCGCCATTGATGAGCAAAAAGTCGCGCTCGTTCATGTAATTGGTAATTTCCATTTTCGCCAGACGGATATTTTCTCTGGTTTTCAAATTGAGAATATGCGCTGTTCCCACATTGGTAATGACGGCGATATGAGGTCTTGCAATCTCCGCCAGATAATCAATTTCGCCCAAATGATACATGCCCATCTCCAACACGCAACATTCATGCTCCTTGCTGAGATTGAGCACCGTCATCGGCAATCCGATTTCGCTGTTGAGATTTCCCTCATTGCGCAAAGTGTTTTTGCTCTCTGAAAGCGCAAAGTAAATCATATCCTTGGTCGTCGTCTTGCCGGAGCTTCCGGTCACGCCGACACAGGGAATATCATAACGCTTTTTGTAACCGATGGCAATATCTTTAAGCGCTTTATAGCTGTCTTTTACAAGAATTCCTTTTTCAAAATCTCTTTCGACGATGGCGGCAATCGCACCGTTTTGGTAAGCCCCTTCGACAAATTGATGTCCGTCGAGTCGCTCTCCGCGCAACGCGAGATATACCCAATTTTCGCCTTGAGTTCTGCTGTCGTTTGAAATAAAGGAGACTTTCGTTTCGGGCAAAAGTCCTTCGCCGATTTTCCCATTTGTAAAAGTTGCCAAATCCTGTATTGTAATATTTTCCATTCTTTACTCCGCTAAATCCAAACTGATGATGGAGCCGACTTTGGCTTTTTGTCCCGCCTTCGGACTTTGTCCTTTGACGATGCCGACTCCGTTAAAGCTCGGCTTGAGTCCCAAAGCTTCCAAAATGATGCTGGCTTCGTCCAAAGTCTTGCCTGACAAATCCGGTACCTCGACTTCTTCATTATTGTTGCGTAAATATAAAATAATCTCCGAGCCCTGTGCAATCTTCTCGCCCGGTTTCGGGAAGCAATCCAATACGATTTGGTTGTCCTCCACCGGCACCGCCGTCGTAGCGGAGCGGTATTTCAGATTTTTGGAATCGAGCAATTTGCTCGCTTCTTTGACGCTCAGATTTCGAATTTCCGGAATCGTAATCTTTTGCTTTTCATATTCTTCTTCTGCACCGTCGGGATTGATGCCGAGATAGCGCAAAGAATATTCCATAATATTTTTCACGACCGGCGCCGCAATCGCTCCACCGTAAATCGTCCCAGAGCGCGGCTGATCGACAATCGTCATCACTACGAGCTGCGGGTCCTCCACCGGAACGATGCCGACAAAAGAACCGATATATGCTCCGCCGTATTTTCCGTTGATAGGTTTTTGCGCCGTTCCTGATTTTCCCGCCACGCGATAGCCGTCGATTTGCGCACGCACCGCCGCCTGACCGACCGATTCCATAATGTCCATCACCTTGTTTGCGGTATCTGCTGAGATCGGATTTTTCACCACTTCAATCTCATGGCGTTTGACAATTTCGCCGTCCGCCGTTCGCATTTCTTTAATCAAAGTCGGGCGGATAAGCTTTCCGTCATTGGCGATGACCGATGCCGCCGTCACCATCTGAATCGGTGTGACCGCAATTCCTTGTCCGAAAGACACATTGGCAAGCTCCACCGGTCGCAGATTCTTCTCGCTGTAGATGATGCCCGTCGCCTCTCCCGGAATCTCAATGCCCGTTTTCTCTCCAAAACCGAAGGCATGAATATATTTCAAAAACTCGGGACCGCCGATACGCTTGCCCACTTCGACAAAGACCGTATTGATGGATTCCACTGTCGCCTTTCGAAAATCCACTCGGCCATAAGGCACCGATGTCCAGTTCTTAATCGTTCGGTCGTGAACCACCACCGAGCCGCTGTCATAAAATGCTTCGTCGCTTCGCACCAGATTTTTCTCCAGAGCCGTCGCCGCCGTTATCACCTTGAAGGTTGAGCCCGGCTCATACACATTGTTGACTGCGGGATTCCGCCACATATTGCTGATGACCACCGAGCGCTCTTCCTGTGTTTTGGCATTGCTGTACTGCCTCTTCAGCTCATCAAACAAAATAGTATGCGGCTCGTTCGGATTGAAGTCCGGCTTGGAAGCCATCGCCAAAATCTCGCCCGTCTTCGGGTTCATAACAATCGAAGTCACCGATACGGCATTGTTGTCAACCAAAGCCTGGTTGGTCGCCTTCTCGACATAGCGCTGAATGACCTCATCAATTGTCAGAGTCACTTCATATCCGTCGATGGGCTCGTTGAAACGAATTTCAGAATCCGGTACTGCTCGATTCGCACCGTCACGAATGACAATTCTTCTTCCGTACACGCCGCGCAGCTCTTTGTCCAAATACGATTCAATGCCTGAGAGCCCGTGATTGTCTTTGGAAACATGGCCTAAGATATGCGACGCAAACTGCCCGTAAGGATAATCGCGATGCGAGTTGGATTCGAAATATACGCCTTTGAGACCCTTGTCACCGATTTTCATCTCCTTCATTTCATCCACTTGCTCTTGCGGAACATTTTTGGCAACGCTGAATCGCTTTTTGTCGCTGTTGAATTCTTTCATAAAAACTTCGGTGTCGATACCGAGCACTTTATTTAAAATCTCCGCATTGACCTTGGCATTTTCTTCGCCTTCAACATACAATTTTTCGACCCACACATCATGTGTACGAATGCTGACCGCAAGTACCTTGCCGTTACGGTCGGTAATCGTTCCGCGCTTCGGCATGATGATTTCATTTTTTTGTTGTTGCAAAATCGCCTTGTCCGTATATTTTTCCGGATGCAAAATCTGCAGATTGCCCAACTGAAAAATCAGCGCGCCAACCAAAAGAATATAGATGAAACTCGCAAGTTTTATTCGTTTGACGGCGAGTTTTTTAAACTTCTCTCCTGCCACAATACACCTCTAATCCAAGTTTATATAGATTGTCTGCTCCTTCGTCGGATAAACCATTCCCAATTTGTATCTCGCAAGATTTTCAATCGTCTCACTTTTGTAGGACGCTTCTTTTTCCGTGTTGAGCTCTTTGACAATCTCTTTCTTTCTGTCCAATTCCTTGTCCAAGTCGTTGATTTCAAATTGTATCATATCAATCTTCGCATTGAGATTGATCATCAAAATGATTTCGCCGATGATGATTCCGAGCAGCATCAATTTGCCGAGCAATTTCCCGAAAAAAACCGCCGAATCCGCCAGCGATGACATTTTTTCTTTTCTCGCCCTCGCTCGCTCTTCCTTCAATCGCGCTTTCTCCAGTTTGCGCTCTTTCTTAATCTGCTCCTTGTCAATCTTCTTCGTTTTCTCTTTACGACTCGGCTCCGATGGCTTGAGCGCTCTTTTTTTCGGTCGCGTTCGTTTTTCCGGCGTCTTTTCTCGACTTCTTTCATTCGCCTGCGCACGACTTTTTTTGTAATCGGAATAAGAATTAAAATTATCGTTCATATCATATCCTCATTGCACATCGTAGCTTTGCACTTCGGGAGCGCGGATTTTTTTCCAGCTCCTCTTTGCCGGCAACGATTGGTTTTTTATTTACCAGTTTGGCTATTTTTTCTTTGTGACAAACACAGACCGGAAACTCCGGAGGACAGATGCAGTCCGTCGACAAATCTTTGAAACAGTTTTTGACAATCCGATCCTCCAAGGAATGGAAGGTGATGATTGCCGCCACCGCGCCTTTATTCATCATTGAAAAAGCATCTCGTATCGTCTTTTCAATCACATCAAGCTCCCCGTTGACTTCGACTCGTATGGCCTGAAAAGTTCGTTTGGCGGGATGCAAATTTTCATCTCGCGCCGCCTTGGGCACCGCCGCCTTGATGACATCCACCAGTTCGCCGGTCGTCTCAATCGGCTTTTGCGCTCTTTTCTCCACAATGAATTCGGCGATGCGCTTATGCCAATTCTCTTCTCCATAATCTTTGATAATTCTCGAAAGTTCCTCCGCCGTATACGAATTGATTACATCGTATGCGCTGAAATCCTGCATTGCATTCATCCGCATATCCAGCGGCGCATCATTCATATACGAAAAACCGCGCTCGGCATTGTCGAGCTGATAGGATGACACGCCCAAATCCAAGAGCAGTCCGTCGATTTTCTCCACGCCGATTTTCTCCAGCTCCGAGCTCAGATTTTCAAAGTTGGAATGAATCAAAACCACCCTGTCCATGTAGCCGGAGAGAACTTTTTTTGCATTCTCAATCGCTTCGATGTCCCGGTCGAAGGCAATCAGCTTTCCGCCATCGAGCCTTTTGACAATCTCCAAGGAATGTCCCGCTCCGCCGAGCGTTCCATCGACATAGATGCAGTCCGGTTTGATATTCAAATTGTCTATACATTCATCCAGCAATACGGATTTATGCTCAAATTCCATTTCACTTTCCGCCTTTTGACTTTTCATTTTTGCTTTCGCTCAGCTGTTTTGCAAAGCTATAATTGCTTCGCCCTTTGCCGATTCCGATATAAGCGGGACCCACACCCTTATCTTTTCGAATCAAAATCACCAAAATGCCCAAAACAATCATCACGATGCTCACAATCTGCGCCGCACGAAGATTGCCGAGCATCAGCGAATCGGTGCGCAGCCCCTCGATAAAGAATCTGCCGAGCGAATACAAAATCATATAATGCGCGGTAATTTGGCCGTCATAATCCTTGTTCTGACTCTTCTTGTAAAGCAGTGCAAAAATCAGCACATCCCAAATCGATTCATACAAAAAGGTCGGATGCACTTTCATCCCGTTGACCGTAATCGCCCAAGGCAAAGTCGTTTCTCTTCCGAAAGCTTCCTGATTGATGAAATTTCCCCATCGACCGATCCCCTGCGCCAATGCTAGAAACGGCGCAATCGTATCCATCGACTTGATTATATTCATTTTTTTTGATTTTGCCACGAGCACACCGGCAAGCACGCCGCCGATTAGGCCGCCGTGAATTGCGAGCCCGCCCAGTCGAATATTGACCATTTCCCAAATGCTCGAATAGCTCGAAAGATTGAAGAGTACATAGTAGGCTCTTGCAAAAACAATCGCTGTCGGCAACGCAATGATGCTGATGTCCAAAAAATCATCTTCCACAAAGCCTTGCTTCTTTCCGCTCTTCATCGATAGTATCACCGCCAACACCATGGCGCAGGTGATAATAATTCCATACCATTGAACTTCCAGTCCGAAAATTGTAAATGCCGTTGCGTTCATTTTTACCTACTCTCTATCGGATTCACGATGGAAATAACCTCCATCTCCTCATCAAAATGTTCCTGCAATCTTTTGTTCACATCTTCCAAAGTCACCGAATGGATGGCTTCATAGATATCAAACGAATGAATATCCGAAAAATAATAATTCAAAAAGGAATTGGCGACTCCTTCAATCGAATCGAATCCGCGCACAAAGCTTCCGAGCTTCGCCTTTTTGATACGCTCAAAAACTCCTTTGTCAATCCCGTTGCGCTTCGCTTCTTCGATACATTCCCTGATTTTTTGATGGACTTTGTCAATCTCTCTGGACTCGCCCGAAATAATACTGTATCCGTGGTCGTTGTGCGCATTGTATTCACAGTTCAGCGCTTCAAAAATCAGTTGATTCTCATAAAGATACTCATTCAAATCGCTTCCCTTGCGGAACAGACAGCTCATAATGATGTCCGTTTCCACATTCTTTTTAAGCAAGGGTGCGCCGCCGATTTCTCCATACCAACGATCCTTGTGGCCGATGGAAAACATCGGAATCGACACTTCCATCTCGTTGACGATTCGTTTTTCCGCGACACGATTGGGCTCCTCCACCGTCAAGCGCTCGATTTTCTTGCCCTGCATATAATCCGGCATCGGCACTTTTTTTATCGTTTGGAGAATCTCATCCCAGTCCAAGTCGCCAATCACGAACATCGCCATATTCGAAGGCGAATAAAATGCCCGATAGCATTCATAGAGTTCTTCCTTCGTAATGCGATTGATGGTCTCCACCGTTCCGGCGATATCGATTCGGTTCGGATGGTTGACATACATGGCTCTCAGCGTATTGAAAAACAATCGCCAATCGCTGTTGTCGTCATACATTTTTATTTCCTGAGCGATGATGCCCTGCTCTTTTTTTACATTCTCATCCGTAAAATGCGGCTGGCTCACATAGGAAACCAAATGCTCCAGCGCTTCATAAAAATTATCCGTCGTCGAAAACAGATAGGATGTGATATTGAAATTCGTGTACGCATTCGCATTGGCGCCGAATTGCGCAAACACCCCGAAAGCATCGCTCTCGTCGGGTTGCTCGAACATCTTATGCTCCAAAAAATGCGCTATCCCGTGATTGAGATGAATCGTTCTGCCATCCGCCGTCACAAAAGACAAATCATTGGAACCGTAGTTGGTTGACAAAACCGCAAACTTTTTGGTAAAGCCTTTTTTCGGCATGTAGAACACATCCAAATTGTTCTCCAGTTTTGTATATAAAATTTCTTCTCCGAACAGAGATTGATTATTGTTCATCCGTCACCTCGTCATTTGTCAAAAAGTAAATCGTATCGAGCTTTATTTTCTGCGCTGCGGAAACCACCTGCTCAATCGTTACATTCATCACCTGCTCCATCACCGACTCCGGTGTTCTGTCAACGCCCTGCAATTTGAGAGAATAAATATAGTCCGAAATTCCCCAAATCGAATCGCCGACCGAGCGGATGCCGTTCACTAAATACATTTTGGCATGAGCAAGCTCCGTTTCGCTGATTTTCCCATTCTTCATATCATCCACTTCGGCAAAAATCAGCTTTTTCGCGCGTTCAAAATCCGTCACCTCAATGCCGGCGCGGATAAAAAGCAGCGACTTGAGCGGCTCAATGCCAGAGCCGATGGAATAGCTGAGCGAATGTTTTTCACGAACATTCATAAACAGCTTGGAGCTCACGCCGCCTCCCAAGATGACATTGTAAACCGACATCGGAATATAGAGCTCATCTTCCACCGCAATATTCGTACGATAGCCGAAAGCGATTTTGCCCTGCACTACATTCATCTTTTCAATCACTTCCCGTACTTCCGACGGCTCTTTATAAATTTCTTCGCGCGAAAGCTTATGCACATCGCCGCGAAGTGCGGTAATTTTTTCTCGAATCATGCGAGCAACCATTTCCTTGTCCACATTTCCCGCAAGCGAAAAATCAATCTCCGACTCCGCAATCACCTTTTGATAATGCGCATACAGATTTTTTTCATCAATTTGCTCAAGGTCCTCCGAATAGCCGTCCTCCGAAATGCTGAACGGCTCATCCTGACACATCGCCTGAACCATTCGCTCCATCGCATACGAGCCTTTGTTGTTCATCTTTGCCAAAATTGCTTCGCCGAGAATCTCTTTCTCGATTTTGACAATCGACGGCTTGAACGCACCATTTTCTATATAAGGCTCAAATACCATTTCCAGTAAAATCGCGATAACGCGCTCGGCAATCTTCTCGTCCAAATACTTTTCATCGGTGTAGGCGAGCTTAAAGCTGAGAATTTGTTTTTCTCCGACCTTGGTCACATTGACGCCGATGGAGCTTCCGTATAAAGCCTGCAATTCTTTGACAATCGCCGATTGCGTCGGAAAATTGCGGCTGCCCGCACGCAATACATACGGAATCAGCGAGTTCATCGTCGCCTCCGATTTTGACAAAGGTCTTTTGATATACAGCGATATCAGATTGGTTTTGTACTGCGTCGCCGGAATCGTAATGATATTCACGCCTTTTAATATTTCTTCTGTGGTTGTTTTCAAATTTTCCTCCAATTCGTTGCTACTCTTTTGTATTTTGTTTTTT
>JBGZSM010000041.1:0-49795 GCA_041853585.1 Filifactoraceae bacterium | reverse complement strand
TAGGAGGTGTCGTTATGAAAAGACAGATTATAATTATCGTGACCAAGTAAACTTACATTATCTCATTTTTTAGGAGGTGTCGCTATGAAAAGACAGATTATAATTATCGTGACCAAGTAAACTTACATTATCTCATTTTTTAGGAGGTGTCGTTATGAAAAGACAGATTATAATTATCGTGACATGAATAATCAAACCTAATTCAAATATTAACCGATGTATTCTCTAAAATATCGGAGAACAACAAAAGTTTTAATTTCCTAAATTGCAATAGCAAATTTTCCTTTCAATATAAATTCTCATTTATGATTTGTGATTTCATTTTCATAACAAAAAACCGGCTTTAAGAAATTTGCTTCTCAAAGTCGGTTTTGCTTTTTCTACATTTTATTTGTAAACCGCTCTTTCTCCGCCGATTAGTTTCGGTCGTGAGCGTAATGCGGTCAGATGCGCTTCGCCAATCGATTTTATCTGTAATCTCACCGGCACTTGCACAAATTTGACATGCATTCCGATGGATGTATCGCCGATGTCCAATCCGGCTTTGGCGGTAATTTTTTCAACCACGACCGGCTCGTCAAATAGCTTGTATGCCGAAGTTGCCGCTCCGCCGCCCGCTTTCATCTGCGGAATGACGGTGACTTCTTCCAGTTGATATTGCTTCGCGGTCTTTTTCTCCACGACGAGGGCGCGGTTCAGATGCTCGCAGCATTGTACGGCAAGCAGTATTTTGTGCTTATCCAATATTTCTTTGAGCGTTTTTATAACGGTCTCGCCAATTTCCATATTGGAATTTTTACCGATGGTGCCGCCTTGAATTTCGCTGGTGCTGCATCCGACAACAAAAATATCATTTTCTTCCAAATTCGCAAGGCTCAATAATTCTTCGGTCGCCTTAGTCAGTTGTTCACGAATAATTTCTTTCATCGCATCCTCCCTTAAAATTCAATTTTATTCCTTTATTATATGATTATCCGAAGAGAATGTCCAGCGCAAGCGCGAGACAAAATTTGCTTAAAAAAATCCACCAGCCTAATGACTGATGGATTGTTGTTTATCTGTAGAATGCTATTCTTGTTGCTTCAAAAGTGTTGATTCCTTCAAAACCGTTGATGATGACATTGTCATTTTTGGATAAGCTGTCAACGGATTTCGGACGATTGGTAATCTGGTCGATGATTTCGGCATTTCTCAAAATGATGACCTTAATTTCTTTTCCATCCGCTTTTTTGACATAGAGGATGTCGTCGCGGAGGTTCAAATCGCTAATCACACCGGTAATCACAGTTCCTCTCGCTTCGCCGTAAAGCGTGATGTCCAAAATTTCATTGCTGTTCGCATAGATATCCGCTTCATGTCCGACGGAAATCGAAGAAAGTCCCACTTTTTTGTTGTTCAAATATGCAGTGGAGCCCGCCGTAAATTCCATCGTGTAGTTGTTGCCCTTTTCATCGGTGATGATGATGGACGCCGTTCCGTTGGAATAACTTGTAATTCCTTTGATAACTACATTTTTGAGTGTTCGTCGAACGGTTTTCGCCTCAACAGAAACCACGAGTGAGTTTTGAATTTTTGCAGTTACGCCATCGCCCGCAATCAAATCCAATGCTCTTGCGCTCTTTCCGTTTTTGGTGAAGGTTGCATTGTTTGCAAATCGGTATTCTTCAACCACATTGCCGTTTCGAATTTTGATTAGGTTCGCATCAACGCTCACCACTTCACCGAGCAAATCTTTGTTGACATTCGTTTTGTTGACGGTTACCGCTTCCACTCCTTTAAGAGTAGTTCCTTCGGTGTAGAGTTTGACACCGTATCCTTCTTTCAAAGTTTGTGCATCGGCAGCTTTTCCGTCCAAACTGATGACCACACCATTCGTGCGGTTTGTATAAGAGCTGAGATTGCCCGCTTTGTCGATAATAATCAAAATGATGTTGAAATTGTCGATTGAAATTTGTTTAATCGTTCCTTCCACCACCGTACCGCTCGGCATCGTCACGACACCCGGTTGTTGCGGTTTCGTCGGCTGTTGAGGTTGCTGCTGTTGTGGCTGAGCAGTCTGCACCGCGTCTTTCGCCACTTGCGAATGCGGATAAGAAACCGAAAGCATCTTCGCCACTTCGCCTCTTGTCACCGACTTGAGCGGGTTGAATTCGCCTGTCGTTACAACAACTCCTTTTTTACCGAGTATATCGATAAAAGGAACGGCTTGCTTCGGAATATTTTTCGCATCTTTGTACGAAACGACTGCCGCATTGCTCATCTCTTTGTCCCAACCGAGCGCACGCACAAGATAAACGCAGAATTCATAACGCTGTGCTTCTTTTTGCGTCTTGTTTTTCTTGCTCATAAATTCTTTGAGATAAGCTTCGGAGTACCATCCGTTTTCCAATCCGAATACAACTGCCGATTTTGCAAAGTCCGGAATGATATGCTCTTTCATTTTCGCATCCCACTTCGCTTTGTTTGCCTCATAGGTTGCCTTTACCGTCTGAACGGGAAACAATCTTGAGATAAATACCACCGATTCGATTCTCGTTACCGGTTTGTTGGGTTTGAATGTGCCATCGGAATATCCGCCGACAAGTTTTCTGTTTGAAATATCCGTTACATAAGGCAAGCTCCAATGGTCTTTGCCCTTTGCATCTTTCATATCCTTAAAAGTTGCTGCAAAAGATAATGTCGAATTGGATGCAATCATCATTGCCAATAGGATTGATAGCGTCTTTTTATTTGCTTTCATATCTCCTCCTTTGTGTACCCCTTAATATACACTTGCAAATTGTTCATAGGTGATGGATGTCATCGCCAAAGTTTTGGATGCATCCGAACCTTTTAATATATAATAGGTCGCTCCGGAATATGTGGTGGTGCTCATCACATAGCTGCCGCCCAACATATTGGAAGTAATACTTACCGATGTTCCTGAAATATTGTAGCTTGCTTTTTCGGTTTTGCCGGTCGAAATATTTTTGATGTCGAGTGAGAAGTCGCTGTTGAACTGCGCAACGATTTTTTCTTTCTTCATATTGTTCATTGCAAAAGTTCCCCAAATCTCGCTGTTTTTTGCTCCCGTATCTTTCGGCGGCGCAATTCCGGTTTTCGGCGGTTGCTGCGGTGTTCCCGGATTAGTCCCCGGTGTGTCGATTGGGAAAAGTCCGTTGGACATCGTGATATTGACGGTGTAGCTCGGCGCTCCGACCCAAGTTGTCTGTCCGCCCATATGTTTTGTAACAAACGAAAGCGGAACCATCATCGAGCTTCCCATAATAACCGGCGCATTATCCATTTTGATTGCCACGCCGTCCACCTTAGCATTTTTGCTGTTCTTTGTCAGCTCTACGACCGTACCGTCTTTGATTCCTTTTGCCGTACTCGTTTTAGCATCCCATTTGATATCTTTCTCCGCTACACCGATTGCCAAAAATAAAGATTTAAACGGAATCATTACCCGTCCGGTTTTTGTATCCAGTACCGCCGCATGTCCGACGATTTTCATTTTGTTTCCATCTACATTAACTGTAATATTGTCTTTTGAACTCGCATACGACGGCAACATCGTCCCGATTGTCAAAACTCCCGCCATCAGTATGCTGAAAAATCTCTTCATTATTATATCCTCCAGTGGTCATATTAAAATACATATGGATATTATACCAAAATTTTGTAACGAAAATATGACAAGACAATTACAAATGCAAATTTATTTGTAGAAATTCGCAAAGTTTCGTCCGTTTTTTCTTATTCAAATCAAATTTTGTATCCTATATAATCTTACTAAAAAGTTGCTGATTCGTTGCCCCGTTTTTCAGTTTGAAAAATCGTCGCAAAATGCCGAGCAATAAATCAAAACCTTGCAAATTCAAGAATAACACAAAAGAGGATAGCGGTCAATAGTTGCGCGCATGTAACCGCCAAGGAAAATCTCATTCAAAATTTCTAATCATGAGCGATTACAAAAATCGACATCCTGCGCCGAGCATCGTTACTTCGGAGCATCTACCTCAATTACCGCTTTCTTTCCCGTTATCACATCGCGCATTGAAGTAATTTCAATTTGCAGCTTATTTTCAGATGTCATCACGAAAGCTTCTTCACAGTCATGCAATGTTTCTTGGGGCTTAATTTCTTTCCCAGAATGTTCATAATGAACGCCTTCCATGACTAAAGCGGGGTCGAGCTCCTTATCATCTTGAAACACTTGAATCAACAAAGCAAAAAGTGTACTTGTCGATTCCATTGTTTTATTGGTAAAGGAATAATTGACGACCACCGCGGGATTTCCTTCGTCATCCTCGACTTTTCGTAGTGAATTTATCGTGACGGCATATTCTCCTCCTCCAATCAAAAATTCTTCTCCGAGATGAACTTGTGTAATCAAGTTTTTGCCTTTCTCATTTTCATTCGGCTTTGTAACTTCGGTTGAATTTTTCGGCGCGCTCGGTTGCTCTGCGGTTTTATTCTCTGAACAAGCTGCCAAGAACACGCAAATGACGAATGCAAGTACAATTCCTAAAAACTTTTTCATATTTTTCCTTTCTGCTCCAAGCTGAAGCTTCTCCAAAATTTATTTCAAATTTCTTCTAAAATTTTTATTGGCTCACGACAATATATAATGAAGCGTTATTTTTTTATCCGAGTTTTTTCAAATTCGCCGCTCGAATTTTCCTATAAAATTTCTTTTTCATTTTCATAAGATTTTTGTTTACACTTTCCTAAAACTGTGATATACTCATATACGTTATTAATGTCCATTACAAAAACAAGGAGGTGAACGCGTTGGCAAATATTAAGTCCGCTAAGAAAAGAATTCTTGTGACTGCAAAGAAAACCGCTGTGAATCGTATGCGAAAGTCTCAGGTTAAAACTGCTATCAGAAGATTTGACGAAGCATTGGCAGCAGGCAACAAGGAGCTTGCACAAACTACTTTCCAGTATGCACAAAAGAAAATCATGCAGCTTGCGTCAAAAGGAACTATCCACAAGAATGCAGCAGCAAGAAAGATTTCAAGACTATCAGCAAAGTTGAACGCAGCGAAGTAGTACTTATAACATCTGTTATATCCCAAGAAAACAACCATAGTATGCACTATGGTTTTTGTTTTGCCTTTTCTTCGACAATATCAAAGATTTTCATCAATGCCAACTCGCCGTACACTTTCTCATCCAGCCATCCCGCCTTCATTTTGAAATCAACTTCGACAATCTTGTCGATAATGTCAATCAGCTTTGCGCGACCCAATTTGCGCAACAAACCGCTTGCGCTTCGAATGGCATAAGGACTTTTTTTGAG
The DNA here is from genome assembly GCA_041853585.1 of Filifactoraceae bacterium. GTDB lineage: Bacteria > Bacillota > Clostridia > Peptostreptococcales > Filifactoraceae > JAUNKE01. The sequence continues at coordinate 44,505 of JBGZSM010000041.1, read as the reverse complement.
TTCTCTCGCTGTATCGTCGGAGCTGTAACCCTGCTCAAAATAGTAGCTCGCTTTGACCGCAGTCGAAAAAATCTTCCCGATGGTCACCATAATTTTGATATTCGGCTCACCTTTTTGTCGCAGGCCGTAGAAATGTCGAAAAGCCTCCTGTTTATTTCCCGCCGCAATGGCATCAATCATTCGGAAAATATCGCCGTCCGCTTTTTCTTCAAACAGTTCGTAAATATCATCGGGTTCGACTTTTCCGTATTCGCGGTGGAAGGATTCCAATTTGCTGAGCATCGTGTCGATGGCAAAGAGATTGACCTTGGATTCTTTTTGAAGATAGCCCGAAATCTGTATAAAAAGCGTCAGCACCTCTTTGGAAATCCTATTTTTCCCGATGCTTTTTTCAAGCCGCTCCATAATAAAATCCAGCAAATCTTTTTGGCTCAGTCGATCAAAGCTGAGCAACTCCATCTTTTTGCCATAGTCCTTTATCAGTTTTGCATTTCCCGCCTTTGCCATATTTTCATTGGACAAAATCAATACGGTGTCCTCGCTTAGGTCGGCAATTTTTTCTTCAAACTCCTGCAATTCTTTTTTGCTCCAAGTGTTGCTCTCGACGGCAAAATTGAAATTCTTGATATGCACGATTTTTTTGCTGTCCATCATCGGCACCGAATCGAGCTTGAGCATGCAATCGGAATAGGACAAATCCTTCTGCTCCATCTCGATGCAGTTGAACATCACAAAATCCGGCGCAAGACTTTTTTTCAAATAATCCAAAGCATAGAGGATTAAATAGTTTTCTTCGCCGATAAAAATAAATTTATGTTTACTCGATAATAACTTTTGAAGCTCTTTGTGGTTCATACCTGTTCTCCTTGATTTTGTGTCGCTCCCAAATAAGATGAATGGAAAAAATCATCACATATATTATACACAATTGTTTTGCATCGATAAATACCTCATCGACAAATGCATAAGGAATTTGTGCAAAAAAATCATTGAGCTTGCCCAAAGTATGAATCAGCAATCGGACGCTCGCAATCAATCCCGCATCGACGGTATAAAAAATCGGCAGAAGCGTTGCGCAAAAATGAACGAACAGCGATATAATCGACAGACCCATAATGAAGGAAATCAATACCACAATCAAAAGATTTGCAGGAACGGTGACGAGCGACATCCGTCCGAAGTAGAAGAGTCCCAAGGGCGCTGTCAAAATTTGTGCCGAAATCGTAACGAGTGCGGCTTGCGCGACTTTGTTGTGCGCCCAACGAGTCGAGGATAATAAACCGCTGAACATCGGATAAAAGAGCGCAATCGAAAAAACGCCGGCGAACGAAAGTACAAAACCCGCATCATAGAGATAGTACGGATTCCACGCGAGCAAAACGGATGCGCACATGCAGGCGCTCGCAAACAAATTGTAGCGCTCATTTTTCAAGAAAGATATGTAGAAGATTATAAAAAACAATACCGCTCGAATAATCGACGGTCGAAGTCCCGTCAGAAAGGCGTAAAAAATCAGCAGCGCACTCGCGAGCAAGCCGCGATTTTTAATCCCTGTTTTGGCAAACAACATATTGACGCCCACTGCGATGATGCCCACATGAAATCCGCTGAGCGCAAGCACATGAGAAGTTCCACTCTTTGCAAATTGCTCGAATATCTCCTGCGAAATTTCCGAGCGCTCGCCATAGACCAGCGCTTGAACCAGCGGCGCGTCCTTGCCGTACATCGCGGAAAGTTTGCGTTCCATATAGGAGATCAAATCCTGACGAAGCGTATAAAAATTATAGTTCTTCTCCATCAGCTCCACTTTTTTCGCCTTGACGAAATAAGCGATGCCTTGGGACATCATGTATCGGCTGTAAGACAAAGCTCGCTCATTTCGGATTGATGATGAAACATCGCTTATTTTGCCGGAATAGGAGATGACATCTCCGGCACGAATATCGCCGATGTCTCCAAAGAATACTATTTTCGAATTCTTGGTCAAAAACTCCGTGCGATATCCTTTTTTCCGAATCGCCAACACCGTCGCTTGTGCTTTTTCGACCTTCTGCTCAACGGTCGGCATTTTTGAAAAGGAAAGCACAAAAAAGGAGGCGATGAGTACAGAAAGCAACACGATGAGTGAAAGCTGTCTTGTCATACATCCTCCTATTCTCTATACATAATCATTCACATAGCTCGGCGCCGATTTGGAGCCGAAGATTCGCTCAAAAAAGTTGATATCGCCTTCGCCTTCTGAAATCTGCACCTTGCCCATTCGCGCAAGCTCCGACAAAGTCAGCGATTTGGTATAAAGCTGCGCCAACTCCGCGACCGACATCGACAGACGAAGAAGCGGTAAATCCGCGGAAGGCTTGCTTGCCCCCACTTCTTTTTTCTCCGGCTTACGAATGATATCGATGATTTTTTTATTTTTACAAATCATGATAATATTGTTATCGTGAATATAGTCATCGTTGATTTCAATCGCATATTTTGTACTTTCGTCGAAATTCATGCAGCTGCATCCGAAAATCTCGGATTTATACAGAATCATATCCAAAATGCGCTCCGCATTGATGACTCGTCCCATCATAAAAGGTCGTACCCGATGCTCAATCTGGTTGTCGAAATCCATCAGCAGTTGAAACTCCATCGGCTGCGGTGTGGAAATGCTGACACGCTTGAATTGCGTCGCATGATTTTTAATAAGTCCCATCAGAGTATAGAAAGCATTTTTATCATAAAAAGCCATCTCCACCACATTCCCTATGCCGTCCTTCGCTTTGGAAAGCAACATCACATATCCACGCGGCAATTTCCCGTCATATACCACAAAAAATTCGCCATGCTCCACCGACAATTCCGCCATTCGATTTTTCCAATAGCGCGAGTTACGGCTGATATAGCTGTGATTGCAAGATACGACATCATAATATATTTCACTGAGTTGATGCAAATCGCGCTCCGCCGTTTCGATAGCGCTCACATCCAGTCGCCGAATAGCATAATTGGTTCTCGGCACATTGATTCGATTGATATCCATAGTAAAGTCATGCTTTTGGAAACAGTTTGCGTATCCATACTTCGTGTAGATATTCGTATCAATCGGCATCAAAATCGAAAAGTCTTCTCCATTTTGATACTGCATATTCAATGTATATTTGAGTAAATCCGTCATATAGCCCAGCCCTCTGGATTCCGGCTGAACACTTACCCCCACGACATATTTTACTTCACTGATAATATCCCCCACAACCAAATTGTATGGATTTAACTGAAGCGCAGCCTCCAGTCTTCCATCGCAAAACAATCCAACGGCATTTTCCGGTGAAAAGCGGTTGGTAAAATAATACTCATCAAATTCTTTTGTCGAGTCCGAAAAGCTATACTTCCAAAGATCCACCACCTGGTGTTTATCTCTGCTCAGCATCGTTCGTATATCTATTTTCTTACTCTGCATTTCATCCTCCGCCTATTTTTCAAACATCGCATACTTATCGACAAGTTTTAATGGCTTGTACGAAAGTTTTGCTGCTCTAAGCCCCTCAATTCCTAAATCATCTTCCCGATTGACAAATTCCACATCCGGAAATTCTTTCTCCAAGAAGAATTTGTTGATCGCCGTATATAAACCCCGAATATCCGGATTAGCTTTTTCTATATGAATCAAAGCCATATCGGGATTGAGATAATCGCCGAAAGTAAAAGCCTCCAATTGATTATCAATATAAATCCCGCCTACTTTTATCTTGCTGAACTTTGCATAATTCCGAAAAACCTTTTTGATGGCAAGACTCTCTCCAATCAAATTTTGGTCTTTCTCGCGCGAAAAAGCCCACTTTTCCGCCAGCTTGATACAGTCATCAAAGTCATTGCGCTCCAGTCTTTTGTAAACAAAGCGCTCCCCGTATTCTTTCAAAAAAGCATTCAAATGATTCTTCTTTGAATGCATCTTGCGTCCCGCTAAAGTTCTCAATTTTTCCGCCTCATAAACATAATCCGAATCATCCCGACTCGTCTCCCAAGTAAATCGATTCGGATAGAGCGCGTTGATTTTATCCAACACTTCGAGCGTCACTGCCTTAAATTCCACTTTTTGACCCACGCTTCGAAAAGTTTCTTCAATATATGTCATCGCATCTTCAAAATGCTCCTCTTTACAATAAGGCTGAATTGCAAAAAGATCTCCATCTTTTACACCAAAGACCACCATAAAATTTTCAGTCGTTGTAAAATGGAAGTCATATACCGTCTGCCACATATACAATGTTATGAAATTATACTCACAAGCCTCATAATTGACCAGTTTGAAAAAAGGTCCCATCTCCTGTAAAGAATCCGAGCTGATCGGCCTGAGTTTTGAAAGTTCATCAAATAAGCTAATACTATCGCCTCCATTCCTACCTATTATATATTATTTCGGCGGAACTTTCAATTGAACTTTATGATAAGATGGTAAAGTTATTCAAATGATATCGTCCAAACATTCCATTTCCATTCAAAGCGTCGTCTGTATTTATATCGACTGTTAACATAAGAAACTAAGAAGCAAGCGGCTTTTATCCAAAAATCTTTTTCAAATTATTATTGGACAAATTCGGTCGAAATACATTTAGATATTGAAACAAATTCATAAATGCAATATACTAAAGATGGAGGTTTCATGAAAAAAGGAATATTATTACTGGTTATCATACTCATTTTGTCGGGAGCATCCTTTATAGGATTTCGAAAACGCAATCGTCTCCCCCGGGAATTGGAAGTTCATTTTATCGATATCGGGCAGGGCGACTCGATGCTCGTTCGTACAATCGGCGGCAAAAATATGCTGATTGACGCGGGCAGCAGCAAAGAATCGGATAAGCTCATCGACTATCTGAAAGTGGAAGGCATCAAAAAATTGGATGTGGTCATCGCCACTCATCCCGACGAAGACCATATCGGCGGAATGGCAAGGGTGATTAAGGATTTTGAAATCGGTTCGTTTTATATGCCCAACCGAGTACACAATACCGCCAGCTTTGAGCAGATGCTTCTGAATCTGAAGGATAAAAAAGTGGAAGTGCTGCCTGCTCATGCGGGAGAGAAAATTTCTTTCGACCCCGATGTCGAGCTGTTGGTGCTGAATCCGGACAAAAGAGAATATATCAACAACAACTCTTACTCCATCGTGACAAAGCTTACTTATCAAAACAATTCATTTTTGTTCACGGGAGATATTGATGCGGTGAATGAATACAATATGCTTTCGGATTATTATGAGCAACTCGATTCGGATGTTCTCAAAATTGCGCATCATGGCAGCTCGAGCTCGAGCTCTCCGGATTTTCTCAAAGCGGTATCCCCTGCCGCCGGTGTCATTTCCTGCGGACGGGATAACAATTACGGCCATCCGCATGCGGAAGTGCTCAAACGCTTAAAAGGCTTCGGCATTCCAATCTATCGAACGGATGAGCAGGGAAGCATCGTTTTTTATTCCGACGGGCAAAATATCGAGGTAAATTCATCCACCACGGGAAGCTATGAATAATTTTTGAGAAACGGGAGGAGTTATGGTTCGAGGAATCGTTGACCGAATCGAAGGCAAGTATGCGGTGGTCGAGTTCAATCCGCCATTGGTACAGCCTTTTTGTGCAGATATTTTGATGGAGAATTTCAAATGCAAGGTGCATGCAGGCGATATCATCCATATCTATTCCATCAACGGAGTGGATTTGACGGACGATTCCCGCTGCGTCTATAAGGACATCAACAAAGCGGATGTTCTAAAAAAATTTTTGGAGCCGCTTCGACAACTTGCGGATTGTCGCATCGAAGTGGATATCAAAGAAACCGGCGAGCGAAGTGAGCAGATGAAATCACTTATCAGCTCCCTGTTCAACAAATAAAAAACAGCGACCCCGATTAGAAAATCTAAAGAGGGTCGCTTTTTTTATGCCGAAGTATGCCTTTTATATTTTATCGTTTGAAAAATCGTCAACAATCCAATGATACCGATTCCGATAAAATCGGTCATTCCGCTCGGGTCAATGAGCATCAGCCCGCCTCCGACAAACAGGATGCGCTCGAGAGCATTCGCTTTAGCCTTGAGCCATCCGGTCATTCCTGCTGAAATTCCGACCATGCCCACCAAAGCGGTGATAATGATTCGGAGCATCAACAGCGGCGTCGCGTCAATCCAAATCAACGCGGGATTCAGCACAAAGATATATGGAATGATAAATGCCGCAATCGCCAATTTGGTCGCCTGCACTCCCGCTTGAAACGGATTCCCTTTGGCAATCGCCGAACCCGCATAGGCAGCGAGGGCAACAGGTGGCGTGATGTCAGCCAATATGCCGAAGTAGAATGCAAAAAGATGTGCCGCCAGCGCCGGAACGCCCAACTGCATAACAATCGGCGCCGCAATCGTCGAAGTGATAAGATAATTCGCCGTCGTCGGAACGCCCATGCCGAGCACTAAAGATGTAATCATCGTAAAGAACAGAGTCAAAATAATATGTCCACCCGCCGCATCGACCAATCCGCCGCCCAATTTGAGTCCGAGTCCGGTCAATGTTACCACGCCGACGATAATGCCCGCCACGCCGCAAGCACAGGATACGCCCAAAATATTTCTTGCACCGTTGACGAGTGCATCCACCAAGTCGCGCAACGGCACATGCGTATGCTTACGCAAATACGGTGCGACGATGGCGGATAAAATTCCGCCGAAAGCCGCGTATGTCGGTGTCTTGTCCATCGCAAGCAAAGCGATGATGACAATAAGCGGCAAGACCAAATGACCGCGCTCCTTAAAAATCGGAAGCAGCTTCGGCAGTTTCTCTTTCGGCAAGCCGACCAAGCCGAGCTTTCGCGCTTCCAAATGAATCATAATCCATATTCCCGTAAAGTATAAGATGGCGGGAATGATTGCCGCCTTCGCCACATCCAAATAAGGAATCCCGACCGCATCCGCAATCAAAAATGCAGCCGCCCCCATAATCGGCGGCATGATTTGTCCGCCGGTCGATGCCGCGGCTTCAACTGCTGCCGCAAATTCCGGCTTGTAGCCCAGCGACTTCATCAATGGAATCGTAAAGGAGCCCGTCGAAACGGTATTGGAAACCGAAGAGCCCGAAATCGTACCTTGCAAAGCCGATGTGAGCACCGCTACTTTCGCCGGTCCGCCCGCCGCCCATCCGGCGATGGCATTGGCCGAATCGATGAAAAATTCGCCGATTCCCGTTTTCTCCAAAAAAGCGCCGAACAAGATGAACAGAAAAATATAGGTCGCCGCCGTTCCAATCGGCAATCCGATAATTCCCTCGGTCGTATAAAAAAGATGAGTTGCAATCCGCTCCACCGAATATCCGCGATGGGTCAACAACCCCGGCATATATTTTCCGAAATACGCATAGAGCAAAAAAACCGTTGCAATGACGACAATCGGCAAGCCAACCACGCGCCGACAAGCTTCCATGACGAGCAACGCACCGATGACGCCCACAATCACATCGAAGCGATTATACATTCCCGAGCGATTCACAAGCGCATCAAAGTTTAGAATATAATAAGCGACGATGCCGAAAAAAGTCGCAGCCAACAGAAAATCAATCCAAGCGATTTTATTGCGCGCACTCTTTGCTCTCGCCGGAAAAAGTAAGTACACCAACACGATGACAAAACCGATATGCGTCATTCGTAAAAGCTGTGCCGGCATCGTTCCGGTCGCCGCCGTATACATTTGAAACAGGGTAAAGCAAAGTAAAATTGCCGTCACGAAATATTGCCAAAACCCTTCCAACTTTCGATAAGAGGATTCCTTATCCAGTTTTTGAATCAGCTCCTCTCTCTCCTTTTCCGAAAGCTGTCCTTCAAACGACTCCAAATGCAATTTATTATCTCTGTTCTTATCCATACAGACTCCTTTCGATTACATAGCTCCAATAATCAAATAAACGGATATCCTCTATTGAAAGGCTAAGCGATTTTTCATCCAAGCGCTCAAACATTTTCATTTCCCAATCACCATATCGAAACAGATGCCCCGAACTTCCACTCGATTGATAAGTCACCTTGCGCATCCGGCGATTTTCGAAATCGATTCGCAGCATGCCGTTTTCTTCCCGCATGCTCATATTCGGCTCCAAGGTGTCGACCATCCCCGCACCGTAGCTCTCAAACCATCCGACTTTCAGCTCCAAACACCCATTCGAAGCGATTTGGTAACGCTCAATCACGCGCCCCTTGTTGACCGAATGAACAAATTCCACTTCAAAAAAATCTTGGCGAATCGGAATCGTAAATCTCTTTTCTCCATCATCGTTTCGAAAACAAATTCCCTTGCCGAAAGGGAGGAGGCTCAGTAGGAATGAAAATAGCAAAACAGACAGGACAAATTGCCCCATCCGTTTTTTATTGCTGAATTTTTTACCGTTTAACATCTATGAAACTTCCAATCCGGCTTCGACAAAGAATTTTTTTGCACCCGGATGCAGAGGTACCGTTACCCCGTCAATCGCTTCTTCCAATTTGAACTCTTTGCCTTTTGCATGCGCACTTCCAAGCTCATCCAAACTTTCGTACAATGCCTTGGTAAACAGATATACTTCCTCATCCTTCAAATCTTCTCGACAGATAATGATGGCGCGAACGCCGATTGTATTGACATCCTCCGATGTTTTATATACATCCTTCGGGATGATGATATTGGTGTAAAAAGGATATCTCTCAATGAGCGCTTTTGCCTTATCGCCGTCTATGTTGAGTAACTTGAGAGAGCGTGTCAGCGCCAGCTCCGTTATTGCCGTATTCGGAACGCCCGCCGTAACAAAAAACGCATCGATGGCACCGTCTTTGAATGCGCCCGCACTTTCTTTGAACGACAGTCGATTCACCTTGATATCATCCACGGTCAAACCGTAGGCATCAAGCACCTGAATCGCATTCGCTTCGACGCCGGAGCCCGCATCGCCGATGGATACATTTTTCCCTTTTAAATCGGCAATCGTATTGATTCCGCCGTCGGACGCTACCACGACCTGCACCACTTCCGGATAAATCGATGCGACCGTCGCCAATCCGGAAACCGATGTGTCAAAAAGCACTTCTCCTTTTTGTGCATAATCCGCAACATCGTTTTGAACGATGGCGAAATCCGCTTCCTGTTTGGATATGAGCACGATATTTTCTTTGGACGCACCGCTTGAATTGACCGAGATATTGAATCCGGCTGCCGCATTCTTTTTGTTTACAATCGATGCGATGGCACCGCCTAAAGGATAGTATGTCCCGGAAGTTCCTCCGGTTACAAACACATAGTCGCCGTTATTCGTCAACGCCTGCGACTTTTTATCTTCTCCCTGATTCGTACCTTGCGAGTTTTTGTCTCCACATCCGCTTGCCGATAATCCCAGCAGGAATGCAAGCGCAAAAGCAAATCCTTTTTTCCAAATAAATTTCATAAAAACTCCTTTCATCCAAAAGCTTCTCCCGTTCACACAAACACCCCGAGAATGAAAGTTTTTTATATTTTCATTTCATTATTAGCATTAGGGTAGCACAATTTTAATTATAATTCAACTCATTTTGTCATTTTTTGCAATACGGAAATTAAATTCCTGCATTTTTTCTTTATTGAAAAACAATTTTTTCTGAAGCTCCTTTGAAGCTCTCTATCCGATTTTCATCCGCGCTTTTGGAATAATACCATCGCTTTTGCACACAAAAAAACGAGATCCCGAAGCATCTCGTTTTTAAATCATTTGTCCTGAATATTTCCCTGTTTGATATTTTCTTCCACTTTTTCCAGCAGGAATTCATAAATCGGTTTACTGTATTTTGAAATCGGCTCCATGCGTTTGAGCAGTTGCGTTTTCGTGACTCCATACTCTCTCCATGTACCGCCCGTACCCGAATAGATATTCGTCATAATCGGCTGCAATCTGTCCATCGCATTTGCAAAAATCGCATCTTCGCTTTTCATGTCGTCAAATTCATACCACAACTCGCTCACAATTTTTGCATTTTCCGAGCTGAGTTTGGATTTGATTTGCTCCATCGCCATCATCTCCCTCTCTTTTTTGCCCTCGTTGCCATTTGTATCGTATGCAAAGGTATCGCCCACATAAATTTCGACAATATCATGCACCAACAGCATTTTGATTACTTTCTCCACATTGATTTTACTGCGAATATGCTCATCGGCATACTTGTCCAAAAGCAATGCCATAATCGAAATATGCCAGGAATGCTCCGCGTCATTTTCCCGACGCTCTTGCCCAATCACCTTGGTGCGTCTTAACACCGACTTCATCTTTTCAAGTTCTATTACAAATTCCAGATCTTTTAGCAAATCAACCTCCGTCGTTCGTTTGATATATTCCAAAAGCGATGATACATTATCCCAATGATTTGATAAAGCGATTTTGTTTTGGAACATCAATATTATACCACAGAGGATTCATTCAGACGAATTTTTTTCTCGACGCATCGCATATTTTAGTGCGATTCTTCAGAAGCGATTTCATAGAAAAATTTTGCTATCACACCGGCGGTCGCTCGAATGCTGAGCGGAATCAAATACGATGCCATCCAATCGCATGCCTTGTCGGTCAAGTCGTTGTTCATATCTCTTTCCATCATAATATATTTCAGCGGATTGAAAATATAGTAGCGCTGCCAGCGATAAGGTCGCCCCTTCCCTTTGCCGTCCGCATTGTCACTGTCATACATTCTCGCTGTTTCTCCGACGCGCAAAAAATATTGTCGCAAGGACCAATCGGAATCAAAAATCATCTCCGAATCTTCTTTCGGACACCATCTTTTCGGCAAGGCCTTTCGCTTCTCGTATTCATTACCTGCCGAAGCGGGTAAATCCGCAGATTTGTCCAAAACCTCCGCTACATAGTCTTCGTAATCGTCATCGTCTATCGCGGTATTGTATTTGACCTCGGCATTTTTTATTATCGTTCCGACAATCGAATAGCCGATATGAGCATCGCCGTGCACATGGGCGGGCGTTCCGACATCCGCAAGCAGATGGCATACTCTGCCCAAGTTGACCAGGGCGCGCTCATGCTCTCCGTTGCGATACTGTTTTTTGATTATCTCCCAATATTCATCCGCTCGCTCCGGCGCCGAGCGAAATTTCACCAATACCTCATCGCCTTTTATCAGCGAGGTAAAGGTGTCCGCCACTTTTTGCTCCGCGAAGTTGACAGCATCGGGCAATAGGTTGTCCCATCCGAACACTTCGCCGATAATCTGACGAAAATAGCTCGTTCGAATAATCAGTCCGTCGGTAAGCTCCGGACTCCAAAAATGCTCCACCCAATGCAGATATTTTATTTGATGCGACTTTAATGCTTTTTCCAAAACCGGATTATCGATCACCGGACTTTGCACATCCGATTTTACTTTTCCGTCGTCCTCGACTACCGAGCCGAACATAATTAAATCCAGATAGGTTTTTCCCTGATACTCTCCGGTTGACACGACCGAGTCCAAATAATTTTTTATCTCCTGCGGACATTTGCAGTAGCTTTCTTTTACAATCAAAGGATGAACTCTTGTACGCATAGTGCCCCCTTTCTCTATAAGACCATCTTAGCACAGGAGCATTTTTTCGTAATGGCCCAAACGGACCATTTTAGGCGAACAAAAAACGGGAGATTCTCCCGCTCTTTGTTATTTCATAAAATCCTATGATATAAAAAAAGCAAAACGATTTGCTCTTTCAAACAAAATGTTTTGCGCTTTTACGGTCGGTTATTTCAAAACCGGGCTGATGATTCTCAAAAACCATGTTTGATTCAATTGCTTTTTCAAAACAGCCGATATGGCTCAAGATATTGAATGCTAAAGTTTTTGATTGGACAGCGAGCCCTCTATGCCACCGACGGTGATTATTGCTCCGGAATGATGTCGCCGATGATTTCTTCCAAATCCAAAATACTGATGAGTCTTCCTTCATGTGCCGTCACACCTTTTGTGATGCGCTGGTTGTCTCCTCCGACCGATTTGTCGGCTTGCTGTATGTTGGCTTGGTTCACATGTACGATTCCTTTGACGGAATTTACTCGGTATGCGATATTCATTCCGTCATATTCGGTCAAGATAAAAAGGTCCTTTTCATTTTTCGGAATCTCTTTGTTGTTAATAAATGACGGCAATGAAATTACCGTATAGAGAATGTCACGCGGTTTGAAAAGTCCTTCGACCATCGGATGAGATAATGCCGCCGGTGTCACTTCCTGAACCGTCATTATTTCACGCACATTGGCAACATCGATGCCGAATGCCTCGCTTCCTATGGTGAATTCCATAATTTCGATAATGGTTTTGTCGAGATTTTGCTCTGTTTTTGTATTATGTTTCATATTGCCTCCTTGCGCTCGATGGTATTCCTATGTCTCTTACTTCGATTTTTAAGATTTTAAAAATCGTTTTGGATTCTGAACTCTGATTTCGTTTGAAAATCGGATTCGAATTTTCGATTTGAATTTTATTTTTAAAAATCGTTTAATTTCCGAATTTCGATTTCAACTTTAGAAATCAACTTTTGATTCTTGAACTTCCATTTTAGGTTTTTATTTTGTGATTTTATTTTTAAAAATTCGTTCCGGTTTTTGAATTTCGGTTTTGCATTTTCATGTTAGAATTTCGATTCTAAAAATTGATTTCAGGCTTGCCGAATACTTTTATTTTTGCCATTCCGGTTTCAACATCAAAAAGCATCGTTCGTGCATAGTTTGCACCGGTATCTTCCTTGAGCAAGCGGATTCGCTCCATGGAAAGAATTTGTTTTACGGCTCGTGCGTTTCGCTCTCCTATATTGCCTAATGCGGAAGTGTCCGGAATATCGAACATTTTTGCGCCGCCTGCAATTTTTGCCACCATCCTCGAGCGCATTGCACCGAAAGCTTCCATTTTTCTCAATGTCTCTCGAATCCCGCTATCCGCATATTTGAACAAATTGTCGATATTTCCCTTTGGCGCTTCGGGCAACATAATATGCACCATCGCACCGAGTTTTATCATCGGATCATACAAACAAACACCGATACACGAACCCAGTGCATAGGTGATGATTGTTCCCGTCGCTCTCGCTTGTTTCATATCGGCAATCCCAACGATATATTGCTTATTCATGCTTTATGCCCAGCTTTTGGAACAGATAGTTGAGCGATTGGAGATCCGGAAGCAGAATCAGGTTGCTTTCCATCTCCTGGTCGTCCATCGAAAGCTTTCCTCCTATCGTCAGTATCTTGTTGGATTCATAGCCGTACTCAACCATCGGCACCGCCAAAATCCCTCCGAGCATATTGATGGAAATTCCCGGTACGGACAATGTCGTTGAAATATTCGCGAGCGATGTAATCGCATTCATATACGATGAAATAATGATATTGCCCACTTCGATAATTGCCGAAATTTCCATTTCGTTGAGCTGAAAGTAATTGTCGATTTTCTCCGCCAACACCCCTTGCAGCATCGTGTTCATCGCATCCAACTCCTGCGTGTAAAGCATGATCCCGTTGACTTCCCCTCCGATTCGGCTCATGACTCCGGCTACAATTTTTTCCGGGCCACCCATTTTGTTGATGGCTTCGTTGTAACCAAGCACCGAAACTTCCGGCATGGACATAATAATTTTTTTGTTTAACATGGTCGAGAGAGCAGTTGCGGCATTGCCTGTCCCGATACTTCCTATCTCTCGTAGAACATCAAGCTCCATTGAATTCATTTGCTCATAATTTGTTATACTCATCTTAACCTCTCAGTGAATTTATTATCCCTTCGACCTCGTCCGAAGTGGTGACCATTCGTAATGCAAATTGATATGCTCTTTGTGTTTCTATCATCTTGGAAACTTCTTTGGCAAAATCAACATTGGATGTTTCAGTCGCTCCTCTTTGCAAACCGACTTCCACCAATTTCGGCGCTCCGTTTTTTGCCACCGGCATCACACGGTTTCCGCCTAAGCTTTGCATGTCGTTGTAATTGTCGAATTGGTAAATTGCGATCTTTTGCTCCAATTCCTGTTCGAGTTCTTCCTTTCCCTCGATTTTTTCCGGATTTTGTATATCCTGTTTAATTTCAATCGGTTGGTTGTCTTTTCCGAGCACGAGATAGCCGTCCTTCGTCGCCAGCATAAATTTATCATCGCTTTGCTTGGACAGGATAAAGCTGCCGTCTCTCGTGTAGCTGATTTCGTTTGCATTCGGTGCTTTCAACGCAAACAGTCCGTCTCCCACAATGGCGAAATCCCATGGACTGTCGGTTGTGCGCAACGCTCCTCCGCTCATATCCATATCGGTTTTTTCAATTTTGACGCCGACGCCCGTTTTCAATTTTGTGTTGGCGTTTTTGGCTGCATTCATATTGCTGTAAATCAGATTGGAAAAAGTGCTCGATTTACTTTTGTAACCATCCGTATTGATGTTGGCTATATTGTTTGCGATGATATCCAATTTGTCCTGCTGACTCATCGCGCCAACCGCTCCCGTATAAAATGATAAGTTCATTTTTTCTCCTATAATCTGCCGATTTCCGTGGTGGCCTTTGCCATCAACTGGTCATATATCTTGATGATTTGAGCCGCACTTTGAATTGCCCGTTGGCTCGTCATCATGGATGTCATTTCAGATACCATCGAAACATTGGAACGCTCCAATGTTTTGTGAATGATTCCGCCGTTCACAACTTTGGCGCCGCCTCCGACAAACATTCCCGATGGCGTTTTTTGTAGATTGTCGTAGTTGTCAAAATCAACGACCTTGATTTCGCCGAGCAGATTGTCCTGCATATCCCGAATGCTTCCGTCACTGTCGACTGTGATTTTGTCGGTATTTAGCGCAATGGGTCCTGACTGCCCCATTACTCTTCCAATCCCTGGTAGCGCTAAATATCCTTGCTCGTCAATGATAAAGCTTCCGTTGCGTGTGTATTGCACCGCACCCTGTGTTTGAATTTCAAAGAATCCTTTTTGGCTCAATGCCATATCCAACGGGTTGCCGGTTTCTTCAAACGCTCCTTGCTCATGACTGACAAGTGTTTCTGTGGCTGAACGTATTTTTGAAGTATTGCTCAGTTGCTGATTTGTATTTTTTCCTTTGTTGTCTGCTCGATACAGCATTTCATCTTTGAACGATGTCGATACCATCGTATCTTTTTTATAGCCGGGTGACGAAATGTTCACCATATTATTACTGATTACATTTAGGTTTCTGTTTTGTGTCAGTATCCCCGATGTCAAATTATAAAGTCCTTGTAGCATACCTCTCCTCCCTAGAGCGTCCCCCTGCTCTATGCTGTTAGTGCTGAATATATTCCTTCATTGAGCCTCTTAGCTTCTTAATTGCCGCCGCGTGAATTTGCGAAATTCTCGGTTCGCTCACATTTAATATCGACGCAATTTCTTTCATGCTAAGGTTTTCGTGATAATACATATTGATTACTGAGCGCTCTCTGTCGCGTAAATGACTCAAGCTCTTTTTCAAATTTTCATCAAGCTCGCTGTCAAGCAACATGCTCTCCGGCGAACGGTCCATCTCCAGTGATGAAACTTTTTTGAAGTCAGCGATTTCTCCCGCTTCTTCCATAATGGTGTCCAATGACAAAAATCCGAAAATATTATTTTTTGATGTTTGCTCCCAATATTTTTGAATGCTCAATCCCATAAAGTTTGCCACTTCATCTGCGGTCGGCGTTTTGCCGGTCTGTGCATAAAGCGTTTCAGTTGCCGCATTGATGTCTTTGTTCGCTTTTCGAATGCTGCGTGGCACCCAATCCTGCTTTCTAGCAAGGTCGATTATCAAACCTCGAATACGCTTTGAGATATAGGTTTCAAACTTTACATTTTTGTCGAGATCGAATTTGTCGATCGCCTTCATGACAGCGATAACCCCTTCATTCACAATGTCGTCGATCTGTGTAAAACTGATATACACATCTCTCATTTGATGAGCAATCACACGGATTGTATCTACATATCTCAATACAATTTCCTGTTTGATTTCTTCATCTTTTGTTAATTTGTACTCCATTAATAGTTCTTCGTTACTTTTGAATTCCATTTCATTGTAGTAAGCCATTTTTTTCTCCCCATAATTGTGCCGTTTCAAGGTCTGTTAAACATCCCCGTTGGTATTATTTCCTTACAAAACCGTCGGGCTGAATCCGTTGAAGCAGCGTTTTTTAGACTTCGGTTTTCCCAAAGCATTGTTAACTTTCTATATTACCAATCGCCTGAATCTGAACATTGTTTGCAATTTCATTGAAAGACAGTACATACACATTCGGGTAGAACTGCTCGATGAGTCTTGCAAAATACACTCTCACAACATGACTTGTCAGGATAATCGGACGCTGTGAAAGCTCAGCAAATTTCTTGAGCTGTTCAGCTAATTGTGAAATGATGCTCTGCAATAGGTCCGGACTGAGCGCCAGATAAATTCCCTGCTCGCTCCTTGATAATGAGCTCACGATGTTTTTCTCCAGCTCAGCATCCAATGTGACCACTCGCATTTGACCACCTTCGCAGAACCTTCTTGTGATGGTTCGCTTGAGCGCCACTCGGATATTTTCGGTTATAGTGTCGATGTCATTTGTTGTCGCACTGGTGTCAATAATGCTCTCCAGTATGCTCCCCATATCCTTAATCGGTACGCCCTCTTTAAGCAGATTGGATAATACCTTTTGAAAATTCGCGTATGACATGATGTCCGGAAATACTTCTTCCACAAGTTGCGGCTGAACCTGCTTGGTGTTTTCAATCACCTGCATAATCTCAGCGCGTGTCAACAATTCATGCGCATACTTTTTAACCGTTTCAGACAGATGCGTGACGATAACGGAGAGCGGGTCGATGACCGTATAGCCGTATATTTCCGCCATTTCCTTTTTGTCCGCCGTAATCCATTTTCCCGGTATCCCATACGCCGGTTCAATGGTCTCAATGCCGTCGATCGGTGTGACCGGAGTCGATGGCTCGAGTGCAAGATAGTAATCCGTAAGAATTTCGCCTCTTGCAATTTCTTCACCCTTAATATTGATGACATATTGGTTGGTGTTGAGTGCGGAACTGTCGCGCAATCGAATGGACGGGATAACAAATCCCATATCCTGTGCGTATTGCCGTCTGAAAATAACAATTCGATTGATGAGTTTTCCGCCGCTTTCTTCATCCACTAAAGGAATCAGACTGTAACCGAATTCCATTTCAATCGGCTCGATATTGAGCAGCGGATAGATATTGTTGATATCTTTGAAATGAGCGTTCTCATCAATAGGTCCATCGTCGACCACCGAAAGCATTTCTTCCTGTGCCAGCCGATCTTGCATCGCGGAGCGTTTTTTCACCGTCAATCCCAAGCCAATCAGCGCTGCTGAAATTAAACCGAGCTGAATATGCGGTGTTCCCGGCATCACGGCAATCACGCCCATCAGTCCGCCTGCGATGATGAGTGCGGTCGGCTGTGCCATAAATTGCTTGCTGACATCCTTGTTGAGCGAGCCGTCGGAGACCGCTCGAGTTACTATCATGCCGGTTGCCGTCGAAATGAGCAGCGCCGGTATCTGTGATACCAATCCGTCACCAATGGTTGCGATGGAATATATTTGTAAGACTTCTCCAAAAGAAAGTCCCGATTGAACCAATCCGATGATGGTTCCTGCCAAAAAGTTGATTAAGGTGATGATGATGGACATCACGGCGTCCCCTTTTACAATCTTGGTAGCACCGTCCATCGCACCGTAAAAATCGGCTTCCTTTTGAATTTTATATCGTCTGTTTCTTGCTTCTTCTTCCGTAATGAGTCCGGAGCTTAGGTCCGCATCGATTGCCATCTGTTTTCCCGGCATCGCATCGAGTGTAAATCTCGCCGCAACTTCCGCAACTCGCTCGGCACCTTTTGTGATGACGATGAATTGCACGAGTACGATAATCAAGAAGATGATTACCCCGACAATGATGTTGCCCTGCAGTACAAAGCTCCCGAATGCTTTGATAACTGCTCCCGCCTCACCTTGTTTTGTTAAAATCAATCTCGTCGATGAAATATTCAAGCCAAGCCGCAACAATGTCGTAATGAGCAAGAGCGACGGGAAAATTGAAAACTCCAGCGACTCTTTGATATTCATCGTAATGAGAAGTATCACCAATGAAATGGAGATGTTTAAGATAAACATGACATCCAGTGCAAAGGGACTTAGCGGAATTATCAACAGCAGTACAATGATGACTACGAATAATGAAATTCCGTTGCTCAATAGCTTTTTCATAAAATCTCCCTACTACCCCAAACCGTTATCGGTTTTCCAAATCCAGTATCTTAACCAGAATTTCCGCAATCTCACCGTAATGCTCCACCGGAATCTCTGCTCCGATTTCAGTTTGCGCATATAGCGAGCGCGCGAGCGGTTTGTTTTCCAAAACCTTGACACCGGATTCTTCCGCCACTTTTATAATTCGAAGTGCCAAACTGTCCTGCCCTTTTGCAAGTACAATCGGTGCTGAACTTTTCTCCGGGTCATATTTGAGTGCTACCGCAAAATGTGTCGGGTTTTTGATAACGACATCGGCATCCGGCACGGCCTGCATCATTCGAGACATTGCCATACGACGCTGCATATCTTTGATTTTCCCCTTGATTTGCGGATCCCCTTCCGTTTGTTTGTATTCTTCCTTAATTTCCTGCTTCGACATTTTTATCTGTCGCTCGTAATCCCACCATTGATAGAGATAATCGCCGGCGGAAATCACCACAAACACGACCGATATCGTGTAGACCAAACCCATCACCGTACTGATCATATAGCCGGTTGCACTCGATACAGGCATTTGCATGGTTCTTGTAATCGGAACCAATCGCTTGGCGATGAACTGATAAACAATCGCTGCAAGAATACTGATTTTCAATAAATTTTTTGTAAGCTCCACCCAGTTTTTGAGTGCAAACAATCTTTGCATTCCCTGAATCGGATTTAATTTGCTGAACTTCGGTTTGAATGCTTCCGTTGAAAACAGCAATCGGGTCTGCGCCATCGTTGCAATGATTGCAACGCTTCCTGAAATAATCAATATCGGAAATGCCGTTTTTGCAAAAGCGATTACGAAGTCTTCCGTAACAATCCGAGCATAATCCTTATCCACCTTGGTGACCGTCGCCATCAACGAAAAATATCTCGTCATAAAGCTTCCGATACCGGTGGCAATAAAAGGCGATAACAATCTCAGTGCGCTGAATACCCCCAACAGAGAACAAGCTATCACGACATCGCGACTCATCATGACATGACCCTTTTTCCGCTCATCCCGCCGCTTCTTGGGGGTGGCTTTTTCGGTTTTGGAATCTGCCGCCATAGCTCTCCTTTACATCAACGAAACCACCATTTGAAGTTGCTCGACCATATTCAGCACCATCTCTTTGATAAAATCGCCCATCGGTGCAATCAAAAATACAATGGCAATCAAACCGATCAATATCTTGGTCTGAATATTGACTGCAAAAATATTGATTTGCGGTATCGTCTTCATCAAAATTCCTACCCCTGCCTCTCCCACCAGTTCCAGTGCTATTACCGGAAAGGCAAGCTGTACGCCAAGCAATGTGCATTCTGCAAAAAGCTTCAGGATATGTGCGCTTGCATCCGCGGAAAGGCTCAATGTTCCGTAAGGCACTATTTTTCTTAAATCAATCAGCAGCTGAAACAATGCATGATGCCCGTCCATCACAAAAAAGATGAGCATGAACATGATATTGAGTATCGTTGCCGATAATGCGATGGAGCTGTTGGATTGCATATCGTAGATGGTCGCCATCGAAAGTCCCATTTGAAAATCGATGATGCCGCCCGCCAACACGATGATGTATTGAAAAAGCGAAACGATAAATCCAATCAGATATCCCAACACAAATTCTTTAAGCAAAAGTACCACATATTCCAGCAGGTTGCCGACTTCGATCGTCTCCTGATGAGGCAAAGTGAACAAAAAAATGCTCAGCCCCATAATCAGTCCCGCTTTCACTAAATTGGGAATGCCTCGTCGTCCGAAAATCGGATTGACCAGGACAAATCCCGAGACTCTCATCGATATCAGAGTCCATAGAAGAATGTCCGTTTGTCCCATACATCCTCCTATTTGAGCATCAAGTCGAAAATTTCATGACTGAAACCTTGCAGCAATTCCAGCATCGCTCCTCCCGTCAACAGTAAAACCGCTGCAATGAGAATGAGCTTCGGAACGAAGGTCAAGGTTTGCTCATTGATTTGCGTCGCCGCTTGCAAAATGGAAATGAGTACGCCGATTCCCATGGACAAAAGCAAAATCGGTGCCGCCAATTTTACGGCAATCATCGCTGCCGATTGCATAATGCCGATTACTTCCGAATTCGTCATATCGCGCCTCCTTAATTAAAACTCCGCATGAGAGTTGAAAAGAGAAGATTCCATCCATCCAGCGTAACGAAGAGCAATATCTTAAACGGCAATGAAATCATCGCCGGCGGTAGCATAATCATCCCCATTGACATCAGCGTACTGGATACGACAATGTCAATCAATAGAAACGGAATGAAAAGTAAAAACCCCATAATGAACGCTCTTTTGAGCTCCGATGTCATAAATGCCGGAATGACCACACGCATCGGAATATCATCCGGATTTTCCGGTGTGCTCTGACCGCTTGCCGACATATACATATCGAGCGTATTGACTTCCGTCTGCTTCAGCATAAAATTTCGAAGCGGCTTTTGTGCTCGCTCGAATGCCTGCTTCTGTGTAATCGTCCCCGCCTTGTATGGCTCATACGCATTTTTTGTAATGTCATCCGTTACCGGTGTCATGATGAAAAGCGTCAGAAAGATTGCGATTCCCACCAACACCATGTTGGGCGGTGTCTGCTGAATGCCCAAAGCATTCCGCAAAAACGAAAGTATGATGATGATTCTTGTAAAACTGGTCATCATTACCAGTAAGGATGGCAGGAGTGACACGGATGTCAGGAGAAATAAAATCTCCAGCGTCTCCACTCCGTCACCGTTTATATTGATTAATGCATCCATAACTACCCCACTGTGAGCTACTTTTTGCTCAACTTGTTAAATATCT
This sequence comes from Filifactoraceae bacterium, assembly GCA_041853585.1. Taxonomy (GTDB): domain Bacteria; phylum Bacillota; class Clostridia; order Peptostreptococcales; family Filifactoraceae; genus JAUNKE01. Next base: position 23,424 of record JBGZSM010000041.1, on the reverse strand, counting down.
CCGTGAATTTTTGCTGAAACGGTTCCGGCGGACTGTCCACCATCATCGCCTGCACATCCTCCTCATTCAGCTCCGCCAAATTCGAAATTCCGCCCTGCGTGATACCCAGCAAAAATTGTCTTTCTCCGATGCGCACCGCTGCAATCGCTTTATCCTGTCCGACCGCCATGCTGTCCAGCAATCGAATATGCTTTGCGCTGCTCTGCCTCGCGGTTGCGCCACCCAAGAACTTGCTTGCCAAATAGGCAAGATATAAAATACCAATGAGGATGACGATGGAAAGCAACAATGGAAATGTCCCTTGCATCTTTATCCTTTCCCTAATATCTCGGTAACTCGTATTCCGAAATTATCATGAACAACGACCACATCGCCTCTTGCGATGCAACGATTGTTCGCATAAACTTCCACTTGGTCTCCCGCCATCTTATCCAATACGATGAGCGAGCCCTGTGTGATTTCCAAAATTTCCTTAATCGGTTTTTTGGTTCGTCCAATCTCAACCGATACGACCAACGGAACATCCATCAGCATATCCACATTTTCCTGTTTCGGTACGCCGGTCAGCGTATCGTTGATTCTCTGCGTTTCTCTGACCTCGATTACTCGCGGCTCCAATGCGCCGCTTGAAACAAAATTCGAGTTGGAAGCGCTCACCTGCGATGCCGAAGGTTGGCTTACTGCGGCAGGCGGTGTGTTTTCCACAACCGATGCTGCATGTGCCGGAGTCTCCTGACTCTCGCGAAGCATTTTTTCAATCTCTTCCTGACTGAGCATGCCGCCAGACGAAGCCGGCTCCGCTGCTTTTTCCGCCTCCTGCGCTCCTGCAAGCATCGCTTCAATTTCATCTTGACCGAGCGACTTGCTCTCACTCGACTCATTCATCATCGCTTCGATTTGTTCCTGGCTGAGCGATGCGGATTCGGATTTCGGTTCAGCAACCGGTGCAGGCATATGGTCTCCTCCCATATTCATTTCCTGCATAAAGGTTGCCACCATATCTTTGACCAAGTGAATCGGCATGACATTCATAAATTCGCTTTTGAGTTTGCCTTCGATGGACAGGTCAAATTCGATTACTACAAAATTGGATGCCACTTCGAAATGTTTTTCTTTAAAATCTTCGGCATCTTTTACTTCAAAGGTTGTCGGTGTCGAAATATTAATCATTCTCCCCATCAATTCCGACAGCGCGGTGGATGATGCTCCCATCATCTGATTCATCACTTCGCGTACGGCGCTGAGAGATATTTCGTCCAGTTCAAAGTTTTCGTCTTCTATCTCTGTATTCATCAGCATCTCAAGGATGACTTTAATGTCCTCTCGCTTGAGAATCATAATGTTGTTTCCTGTAATCCCCTGCACATAATCAATCGTGACTGCGATTGCAGGCTCCAGATTCTTAAACTCAAACTCTTCATAGGATTCTACCCTAACCCTCGGCACAGTGATATCCACTCTTGCATTCAGCATATTGGATACCGCTGTTGCAGACGAGCCTAGGCTGATATTGACTATCTCGCCTATCGCGTCAATCTCTATTGAGCTTAGAATTTCATGGTTCATTTTTTCCTCCCCCTTGGGTTACTTACCGACTTCCAATGCTTTTTGCGCCATCAATTTCATCGTGTTGAAGACAGTAACATTCGCATCGTATGAGCGTGATGCGGACATCGCATCAATGGTCTCTTTGATGAGCTCGACATTGGGCATCATTACATATCCGTTTTCGTCGGCATCCGGATGCTCCGGATTATATACCGGTTTGAAATCTCTTTCGTCTTCAACAATTTCTTCAACATGAACGCCGCCTTTCGCTTTTTGCATCTTGCTGCTGAGTACTTTTTTGAAAGTCTCTTGTTCATTGGGTCGAAGGACGACCATCTTTCTTCGATATGGTCCACCGCCCTCTGTTCTGGTGGTATCGATATTGGCGATGTTCTCCGAGATTATGTCCAATCGCTGTCTTTGTGCTGTAAGTGCCGATGCACTGATATTTAGCGAACTGAGAAATGACATAAGCCCTCCTATCCAAGCAATTGTTCTACGGTTTTAATAATACGATCCGGTTTGAACGGTTTTACAATAAAGTCTTTTGCTCCCGACTTGATAGCGTCAATTACCATCGCCTCTTGTCCCATCGCGGAACACATTACGATTTGTGCTTGCGGATTTTGGCTGCGAATTGCTTTAAGCGCTTCCAATCCGTCCATATTCGGCATGGTGATATCCATAATTACAAGATCCGGTTTCACTTCGTTATACATTTCCACCGCTTGAGCTCCGTCGCCCGCCTCATATAAATCCGAATATCCGTTTTTCGTCAAGGTATCCTTTACCATCATTCTCATAAATGCCGCATCATCAACAACTAATATTTTTGCCATTTTTCCTCTCCTTTAGATTAATTCTCTTATTTTTATTCCTAAACTATCGTCTACCACGATAATATCCCCTCTTGCAATCAATCGGTTGTTCGCAAATATGTCCACGGTGTCGCCTGCATATTTGTCAAGAACAACCAGCGTTCCGTCGCCGAATTCGAGGATTTCTTCAATTGTACTTTTCACACTGCCGATTTCGATGGATAGCTCGACCATCTCATCTAAAAATCCTATTTTTCTCTCCTTCATTCATCCACCCCTACTGGTCTATCATTCGGTTGATTTTAACCGCCATATTCTTTTTGTGAACACCCAGTTTTCCGGTAAAACGCTCTTTCTCGTCGATGAATAAGAATACATCAGAGTCTTTCGGTCTGTTGAGGTTGATTATGTCGCCCACCTTGAGCTCGTATGCATCGCCGAGCAATATTTTTGAGCTGCCCATGCGCACTTTGATTTCCAATGCACTTCCTCGAAGTGCTTCCATAATCACCGCTTCCTCTTCACTGTTTAAGCGTTGACCTTGACTCTCCTTCAACATCTTTTCGTATTCCGAGAAAATTCCCGACAGGGTACTTCCCGGGATGCAGATGCTGAGTTTTCCTTGCGTTGCACCGAGCTGAATATTAACGACGACAATTACAACCGTCTCATCCGCTCCGATGAGCTGCACCATGCTCGGATTTTTTTCTAGTCTTGTGAATTGAAAATCCACATTGGTAAATGTTCCCCAAGCATCTTTAAGATTTCTTACAATATGCACATACAACGCTTCAAAGAGTGACAGTTCCACATCCGTGTATTTATACTGAAAAGGTACTTCCACATCGGAACCGTCGCCACCCCCGATCATCATATCAATCATCGCCAATGTAAGCTGCGTTGAAACATTCATCAAGATGGGTGAAGACTTCTTGTTGTCAATTAGTCCCACGCCCACTACCCCGAGCACGTCATTTTCGCCCAATGCATTTGAAAACTCATAATATCTTTGCTCCTCGATACCGATGACTTCAACATCGCAGCTCGTGCGAAAGATTCCGTTGAGTTTTGAAGACAGCATCCTTGCGTAGTTGTCATACACATTATCGAGCAATTTGAGTTTATCTCTTGTAAACTTCTTCGGACTGTAAAAATTATACTTCCGATATTCTTCCTGCTCGATAGGTTTTGCTTCTTCAACCGGAGTCTGCTCTTGTGATTCACCGTCACCTGCAAGCATTGAGTTTAACAGCATGTCTATTTGACTTTGGGACAATACTTCTGACATTTTTTCACCTCCTTAGCCTTGTTGATAAGCTTCTTTGTAGTACTCATCCAGTGCTTTAACCACTGCCCCGCTCTCCGTAATGAGAATTTCTACCCTTCGGTTCTTCGCTCGATTTTCCGCCGTGTCGAACGGACTGACCGGTCTGAATTGACCATAGGAGCTTGAAACCAGTTTGGCAGGGTCGATTATATTCTTCCCTTGAATATAAACGAGCACTTCGGTCGCTCGGTTCGATGACAGAAAACGGTCAAAATGAACATCGTTGATTTGGTTCGGCGATGCTTGAGAAGTATGTCCCAGCACCTGTATCTCTTGGATGACATCGCCCGCTTTTCCGATAACCGAGGTAAATATATCCAGCACTTCTTTGCCTTCCGGCAAAAGTTGGTAGCTGTCTCCGCTAAAAAATACATTATTTCTAAAAGTGACGAAGGCAAAACCATCGCCTTTTCTTATTTCAACATCGGACTGCAAATTTTGGTCGGCTATCTCTTTGGAAAGTACAAAATACAAAGTTTCCAAAGAATCAATTTCCGTATTTGCCGTCACATCGGTCGAATCGAATTTGGATTCATCCGCAGGCTCGCCGGTGATAATCTGCGCAACTTCCTTTCCCGCATCGGGATTAAAACTTTTTACAACAATCGCCCACTTTGCCGCGTCGACCGAACTGATGGAGTAAAGCAGTACAAAAAAGCACAGCAATAATGTTACCATGTCCGAGTAGGTTGCCAGCCAGGCCGCGCCTCCTCCCGAACTCTCTCTCCTTCGTCTTTTCATAGTTCACTCCTTAGGCTTTGTCGGCTGCCGGCTCTCCGGCATCCTTTTTACGCTTGCTGAATGCCAGATAAGTTTGCAATTTCTCTCTCAAGAATTTCGGGTTGTCTCCGGACTGAATGGAAAGCACGCCTTCAATAACAATATTCTTGTAGAGCAATTCCTGCTCATTTCGCTGTTTCAACTTTTTAGACAATGGTGCAAAAATCAAGTTTGCAAGTACGGTTCCATAGAAAGTGGTAATCAATGCGACCGACATGTCCTGTCCGATCGTACTTTCCCCGCCGCCCGACGGGTCCATATTTTTAAGCATGTTGATCAGTCCGATTAGCGTTCCGACCATACCGAAGGCCGGTGATATCGCTTCTCCCGTATCGTAAAGTGCAACCGATTTTGCATGACGCTCATCCAAATAAGCCAACTCTTCGGTAAGAATCTCTTTGATTTTTTCCGAATCGGGTACATCGACAATCATCATCAGGGAGCTTTTGAAAAACGGCTCGGTAATCTCATTGGATTTTTCTTCTAATGAAAGCAATCCGTTCTTTCTCGCAATCTGTGCAAGCTCCACCATCTTTTCAATGCACTCGTTGGGGTCATATCCCTTTCCGTTTAGAATAATCTTGATATGTTTAGGAATTTCCTTGAATGTACTTAGGGGAAAGCTTGCAATCAATCCTGCCAGCGTACCACCGATTACGATGACGATACTCGGAATGTCGATGAAGTTTTTGATATTTTGAAATTGAATTCCGTTGATAATCAGTATCGTACCAAGTAGTATTCCTATTATGGTTGAAATATCCATTTTCCCTCCAATTAAGTTCTCTTGTTTACCTTTTGTTTATGCTCTACGATTTTGTCAATGATCTCGTCAAGGCTTTCTTTGACGATGTAGAACTCTTTGTTAATCAGCGTGATTTTGGATTCAGGAATAATATCAATTGTAACGATGTGGTTGCAGTTAAGTGCAAAACGCTCGTCATTCAGCTTTGTCAGCTTAATCATTTCTTTCCCCTTTCCATCAAGGGAGATTGCTCTCCCTTTTGTTATCTCTTGATAGACATAATTTCTTCAAGCATTTGGTCCGATACGGTGATAATTCTCGTATTTGCTTGGAAACCTCTTTGCGTAGTAATCATGTCCGAAAACTCTCTTGCCAAATCTACATTCGCCATCTCCAAGCCGTTGGACATCACCTGTCCGGTTCCGCCTTGACCCGCTTCAAAAGCTCTTACTTTTCCGACATTCTTCAATGCCTTATAGTATGGTCCTTGGCTTTTTTCAAGCGCATTGGCATTCGGCACATTCGCAATTGCAATCTTACCGATAACTACCGACTTGTTGGTGGTTGCATCGATTCCGAGAACACTACCGTTGCTGTCGATACTGATGCTCGCCACATTCAATCGCTCCGTCGCATCCGCATCATAAGTTCCGTTTTTGTTTTGAATTCGAATCGGCTTCAGCTGCTCTACATTTGGATTGAACGGATCGGTTCCCGTATTGTCATTGACAAATCCGTAAACGACATATCCGTTGGAATCTACCAGGTAGCCTTCTCCATCCAATTTAAAATCTCCCACTCTGGACAAGAACAATTTGTCGATTTCACCCTTATCGTTGTCGGTTGCATTCTTTACATGACCTGCAGCGCCCGCAGTATCTTTTTTACCGACCATGAAAAGTCCTTGACCGTCAATCATCACATCCGTCGGTGAATCGGTCGGTGCATAAGATCCTGCCGTAAAGAGCAAATCTACCGATGCAATCTGTGAGCCGTATCCGACCTGAGATGCATTCTTTCCTCCGAATGTCTTGGAACCGTTGCTGGAACCTGACATTGTTTGATAAATGGATTCTTTGAAAGTCGCTCTTGCCGCTTTAAATCCATAGGTGTTTACATTCGCGATATTGTTACCGATTACATCCATTTTTGATTGATGCGATCTTAATCCGGATACTCCGGAAAACATTGATTTAATCATATTATCCCTCTCTGCTGTCTTAGGTGGAGCGTACCGGTCCGCACACTCCATAGCCTCCTTTGCGGTCCAGCTATATCATGACAGCTCCATCTATATTTGTAAAAATATTATTTTTCATTTCCATGGTATCCATGGAGGTTATCACTGTGCTGTTGGTCACATTGACGACAAAAGCGCCTTGCTTGCCGATAACGACAACATCTTTAATCCCCTTCGCTCTCGCTTTGTCAACGGCCGAACTGATATCACGCACCAAGCTGTTTTCAATCGGAATTCCTCTTTCCGCAGCGCGCTCCATCGCATGTTTTGAGAAGCGAACTTCCTTGTTCTCCAATTTCTCATTTAATATTTTTGAAAAACTGTTCTCTTTGTTTTGCTGAAGAATTCGGTTTTGAATTTGATGATTATTCAGTGCGTTAATTTGCATCTGGTTAATTTTCAACGGTATCACTTCCTTCGACGATATTCCCCTCTGTCTCCGGCTTACCCCCTGCTTGATTGAAACCATCTACCGGCGGTTTATTCTCCACTCTATTCTCCGGCAATTTGTTCTCTCCGTTTTCTTCTCCAAGCGGAGCAAACGGATTATATCCCAATTTTCTTTCCAAATCCGATATCGGTTTCGGTCCATTTTCTCCCAAATGTGCGGTTTTTGAGCCAATTTCTCCGCTTGTTTTTTTCCCGCCTTTGATTTCATTTCCTTTTTCGTCCACGCGAATTGCATTTTCAGAATCCGGTAATTCACCGACCGCCATAATTTGACTTAGATTATAGCTTTTTCCTCCGACGAAAATCACTTGCTTTCCATTATATAGTCCGGCTCCCGTTACCTTCCCGATCAATTGTTGAACTTTGTTGTCCTCATCAATCTGCGCAAGCGTAACTTCCTTTCCCACCAACGAAGCGCTGTATGTGGTTGCCGCTACATCCGTCATCGTCGTCATCGCTTGCATGGTCGCCATCTGTGCCATCTGTGCCATCATTTCGGATTCGTTGAGCGGACTGTTCATATCCTGATTTCTGAGCTGCGCCGCCATCAATTTTAAAAAGTCATTGAGCTCGAGCGTCGTCTTGGTATTCGATTTGCTGTTTTGTTTTATCTTTCCGACTTCGGATGTTTTCGCATAATCTTTCCCATAGTTGCCCATCAATTCTACTGCCATAGTTCTCCTTTCCTGAATTATCCAATCGCAAAACCTTGTTCTTTCAAAGTCTGTTTCATCTGATGGATGAATTCATCGCTTTTTCTTTGTTCCTGTTTTTGATTATTCTGCTGTCTTCCCTGACCTTCGCTTCCCTGCTGCTGCAAATAATCATCGCTTCCCTGCTCGGCGAGCTGCATATTGACACTCGTCGTTTTGACACCTTGGATATTTTCACTCAGATGCTCGATGTGCTTTTCCATCAGCTCCATCGTTTTTTTGCTGCTGAAATGCATCTCCAGTGCGGTCTCGCCTTTGTTGAAACTTATCTTGACCAAAATTTTTCCCAAATTTTTCGGGTCAAGCTCAATCTCATAGCTTTTTTCATCGGTTTGGATGATTTGAATTTTCTCATTCAGCTCCTCGACCAATTTCGGCGCCAACTGCTCCGGCTCCGCTACTTTGATATAAATTTTTTCAGTTTCCGGCATTTCGCTTCCTTGCGGTGATATGATCGGCTGATAAATTTCTTTTTTGAATTCCTTTTCAAAAGTGATTTCGACTTCCTTGCCCGTCGCTGCTTTGATTTCCTTTTTCAAATCAGCAATACTCGCTTCCTTGCTTATCGTCTTGATTTCCGGTTTCAACATCAGTGCATTGTCAAGCTTCTTTTGTAAATCGGTATCGCTTGCAATTCGCTCATGCTTTGCCGCCGCTTCCTTGCGCTCGCTTCCTTGCGTCATTTGACTCTGTGCCATCTGCCAGCCTGTTACGATTGGCACGACTTCCCTGTCTACATTTTCATCCTCGGTTTTCACTTCCCTGTGCAATTTGTCATCCTTGACCACAACTTCCTTGTCCGCATCCTTGCTTTTGACTTCCCTGTCCAATTTCTTTTCCTTGATAGTCGCATCCTTGCTCAATGAAATGACTTCCTTGTCTATTTTGTCGTCCTTGACCTTGACTTCCTTGTCCGCATCCTTGCTCTCGACTTCCCTGTCTACATTCGCATCCTTAATAGTCGCATCCTTGCTCTCGACTTCCTTGTCCATTTTCAAATCGTCGTCCCTGACTTCGGCATCCTTGCCCTTTGCATCCTTGCTCATTTCTTTGGTTGCATCCTTGCGTCCTACATTTGCTTCCCTGCCTGCTTCAATCGCCTGCATCATATCCCTAAACTTCGTGTTTGCTTCCCTGCTAACCGTTTTGTTTTGCGTCTGCAGATTCATCATTTTGTCCGTTATCTTCATCTTCTCACCTCCTTTCAATCAACTTTCTATTAATTTGAGAGCATTTTGTTTGAAACAAATTCCTCAATAAATAGCTCTTGGCTTTTTTGCTCCAATTTGCTGTATTCTTTTTGCTTCTTTTCTTTAAGCCTTTCGATTGTGGAAGTTTCCATCTTCGCTTCAACTACTTCGGAGCGTTTGAGTTCTTCAAATTTTTTCAGCTCGTCCAATCGGTCATTTTCTTTTTTGATTCGCTCCCCTAAAAATTTCATATACGATTCAAATCCGATTGCCTCTATCGCCGTCAAGCCGTGAATGCTTCTTTCTCTGAATTTTACATTGCATTCGCTGAACTCTTTTTGCAATTTGACGATGATCTCTTCCTGCTCCTTCACCGCATTGATTGCTTTTCCATGCTCGCCCTGTTTGCTGTCGAGTATTCTTTCTTTATATCCGAGTACGGTGTCCAACGGAAAAATAAACTTTTTCATTTTTATCCCCATTCTATGATTTAATCATAACTAATATATAATTCTAATCCCCTAAAATATCAGCGAGCATTTCGAGCGTCTGCTGCATCGTAAAACTCTCGCTGACCCCTTGCTTTAAAAAGCTGTTGATTTTATCAATTTTTGAAATGGCATCATCCAATTTCGGATTGCTGCCGGATTTGTAGGCTCCGATGGAAATCAAATCCAAATTCTTTTCATAAATGGATGAGATGTCTCTCAGTCTGGATGCGAGCATCTGATGCTCTTTGTCGGCGATGGTGCTCATCAATCGCGATATGCTCGCGTTGATGTCAATTGCCGGGAAGTGATTTTCATTCGCCAATCGTCTTGACAAAACGATATGTCCGTCAAGTATTCCTCGAACGATGTCGGCAATCGGCTCATTGGTGTCATCCCCCTCAACCAAGACCGTATATACGCCGGTGATGGAGCCGTTTTCAAATTTCCCCGAGCGCTCCAAAAGCTTCGGCATTTCCGCATAGATGGAAGGAGTATATCCTCGCGCAATCGGCGGCTCGCCAATCGCCAATCCGATCTCTCGCTGCGCCATCGCAAATCGGGTGAGCGAGTCCATCATCAGAAGAACATCTTTGCCTTGGTCTTTGAAATATTCGGCAATCGCGGTTGCAACCATCGGGCATTTGAGCCGAAGCATCGCCGGCTGGTCGGATGTCGCTACCACGAGTATCGACCTCGCCAAACCTTCAGGCCCTAAGTCCTTTTCAATAAATTCCCGAACCTCACGCCCCCGCTCTCCGACGAGTGCAATCACATTGATGTCCGCTTTTACATTTTTGGCAATCATTCCCAAAAGTGTACTTTTTCCAACTCCGGAGCCTGCAAAAATTCCAACCCTCTGTCCTTTTCCGATGGTCAAAATGCCGTCGATGGCTTTGACTCCGAATTCCAATTTTTCCTGGATGGGCGGTCGGGTCAGCGGATTGGTATATTTGCTATCTACATAGCGATGTCCTTCCGCCTTGAAGCTCACCCCGACATCGATGGGATTTCCCATCGCATCAATCACTTTTCCTTTCAGCCCTTCTCCGACCGGGATTTTCAATCGGTTTCCGGTATTTCGAATAAAGCTTCCGGATGAAATTCCGCTGATATTTTCGTATGGCATCAGCAGAATTTTATTTTCTTTAAATCCGACGACTTCGGCGGGAATATGTTTGTCCATACTCTCGGAATAAATCATTCCGATGTCGCCGATGGTCGCTTTGTCGCCCGATGCCTCAATCGCCATGCCGACGATGTTTTCGATTTTCCCGATATGACTAACGGTTTCGATATTGGCAATTCGTTTGATGATATCTTTATACATAATGCACCTAAATTCGTCCGGAGCTTAGAATTTCTCGAATGTTTGCAATCTGTGTGTTCGCACTTGCATCGAGCACCTTATCCGGCAATTCGATAATGCAGGTTCCCGCAACTTCGCCTTCCATTACAATAATTTTGATATGGTCGGACAGATAGGAAATCTCTTCCAACAAGTTGGTATCACCTTGCACCATAAGCTGTGAATCCGTTTTTGAAATATAGATTTTCGCCCATTCTCTGCTCTGCATTCCTTCCGTCGCCGAAAGTATCATTCGTTTGATGATATCGCCGCTCGATTTGAGGCTGACATGAACGACTTTTTCCGCTACCGAAACGGCGATGTCTTTCAAATCCTCCTGGTATCGATTGAGAATGTCCTGCTTTTTCTCTTCGGTATGCTCAATGATTTTTTTCAAATCGTTCAAAAGCTCGTTGCTCTCTCGTCGAACCTGTCTCGTTCCTTCCTGCAAGGCTTCTTCAAATCCTTTATCCGATCCGTCGCTGTATCCTTTTTGATAACCCGCTTCATAACCTTGCTTACTCGCTTCTTCCTTGAGCTCCTGTGCCACCGTCTCGGCATCCTGCAAAATCATTTCCGCCTGCTCCTCCAATTTTTGAATTTCATCCAGCAATCTTTGCTTCTTCTCGGAGAGCTCTTCCATATCATATTCTTCGGTTTCTTCTACTTCGACATTTTCTTCAAAGTCGTCAAAACCTTGTAACACATCATAGCTGATGATATGGGCGTCGGTATTTGCTTTTTTTATCAGATTAAACAATGATATCGTCCTTTCCACCTTTGGAAATCACAATCTGTCCTTCTTCTTCCAATCGTCGGATAACCGCTACCACACGCTGTTGTGCCTCTTCGACATCTTTCAGGCGCAAATTGGTTGTAATTTCCAGCTCGTCTTTGATATTATCCGCCATTCGACTGGACATATTGGCAAAGATAAGCGCGTTGACTTCCGGATTGGAGCCTTTGAGTGCATATACCAAATCCTTGACTTCGCACTCTCGAACAAATATCTGAATGGAGCGTGCGTCCAAGTTGATGATGTCTTCGAATACGAACATCTTTTTTCGAATCGTATCCGCCAATTCGTGATCCCGTTCTCCCAATTCATCGAAGATAAATCGCTCGTTGCTTCGGTCGATATTGTTCATTACATCCGCGATAAAGTCTATTCCGCCGATTCTTGTGTAATCCGATGTCAGCACCGATGAGAATCGCTTCTTCAATTCACTTTCAACAATTTTAATTGCCTCCGGTGATGCGCTTTCCATTTTTGCAATTCGCTCGACAACCTCGATTTTCTTAGTCTCCGGCAATTCTGCAATGACCGCCGCAGTGTTGCGCGCATCCACATAGGAAAGCACGAGTGCAATAACCTGCGGTCTTTCATGTTGCAATACGGAAAACAGATTTTTACTGTCCGCTTTTCGAATATAATCGAAGGATTTTATTTTCAAACTCTTGGTCGCTTTATCGAGCAACTGATTTGCCGTCTGCTCGTCAAAAGCGGATTCCAATACCGTTCTTGCATATTCCATTCCGCCTTCGGTCACGACCTTTTGTGTCAAACACATTTTATAAAAATCGTCCAACACCTCTTCGGTATCCTCGACCGACACATATCCCAGCTTCGCTATCTCAATAGTCAGCTGCTCAATGTCGTCTTCGGAAAGGTATTTATAAATTTTGGATGCTTTGTCCACGCCCAGCGAAACGATGACCGCCGCTGCTCTTTGTGGTGCTGATAACTTATTCATCCTCACCCTCCCCTCTTAGCCATGAACGAAGTAGCTGTGCCGAAATTTCCGGATTGTCCATTGCGAAGTCTCGAATATTGTTTCGAAGCTCCAATGTTTTTTCATTTTTAATGCTGACAATCTCCTGCTCCGGCTCCGGCTCATTTTCATAAACCACTTTCGGTTGAGATCCGACTTGCAGCGCCGCCAATTTCTTTTTACGCTTTTTGCGAAGAATAACGGATACGATAATGGTCACCAAAAGGGCGAATAAGAAGGCCGCCACTCCACCGATAATCCATATCTTGTACTGGTCCAAAGGACTTTGAGGCTCTGGCGGTGCAACCTGCTCCGTATTCGGGTCATAGAATGAGCCGGTAACGACCGTAATTTTACTCATCTGATTTTCTTTGGCAATCCCTGCCGCATTTCCGACCAGATTGATGACATCTTCTTTGGCAATTCCCGGACTGCCGTTGGTGTTGAGCGATACCGAAATCATCATGTCTTCGATGATTCCGCTATCCACCTGTGTCTGCTCCTTGATTTGATTCACCAGATAGTCGATATCGTTTTGGTTGATGATATGCTGCTCATTTCCGTTGATATTGATGGAGCCGTAAATCGGCACATCCGCATTCGATTCCGTACCCGCAACGCCTCCCTGCTGTTTCGGGTCTCTCGTTACTTCCTGATTGATGGATTCACGCGATGGAATCCCTCTTAGATTCGTCTTTTCTTTATTTTCTTCATCCGCCGGATTCTGCTCCCCTTCCGCTTGTGGAACTTTCGGCTCTTTTTCTTCCTTTTGAAGCTCCGGCAACGAGTAGTTGATGGTTTCGCGAATTTTTTTGTTCATATCCACTTTCGCTTTTACCGATACTCGTACATTGTCTTCGCCGTAGAAAGGTGATAACACATTGATGACCTTTGACTTGACCGAGTTCTCAATCTGTGTTTCAAACTCGGAGCGAAGTTTTGCCAACTCCGATTGCAATGAATCTTTTTGCGAAACATCATTGCCTTCGCCGTCCAGCACCGCCACATTCGCAATGTCCAGCTGCGGAATACTTTTGGAAACCAGTCGCTGAATTCCCTTTACCTGCTCCGGAGTCGGAGAGCCCTTGTCATTCATAATAACGACAACCGATGCGCTCGCCTGCGTTTTTTGATTGGCATCCAGCACATAGCGTCTATCCTCGCCCAGCGCAATCGTCACCTTCGCATCTTTCACGCCGTCGAACAGTCGAATGGTTGCTCCAATTCGGTCTTGAAGTTCAAATAATTTGTAATTATTTTTTTCAAAATCCGTTGTCATTAAATCAATATTGTTTTTGAATATATCGTAGGTGAATCCGCTTTTGGGATATCCCTCATATACCAGTTCCGCTTTGATGCGCTCTTCTTCTTTGGAATCTACCAGAATCGTTCCACCATCCTGATATTTATAACTGACCCCCTTGGACTGTAACTTCCCGATAATCTCGCTCGCTTCCTGCTCGTTCAGTCCGGTGAATAGAACATTGTAGGCCACTTTGTTGAGATAGACTGCAGTACCGACCGATATTAAAACAATCAGCAGAACCAGCGCTGCGATTTGTTTTTTTCGTTTGCTACTGATGCCGTCAAGCACATCCTTTGCTTTTTCCAAATAAAACTTGACCTTTTCATTCACAATTAACTACCCCTTGTCAACTTATAGATTTATTCTCATCATCTCATTATATGCTTCCATTGCTTTGTTTCTCAGTTGCACCATCAAATCGATGGACAGTTGGGCTTTAGTCGATGCAATCGTCAAATTGTGAAGATCGTCGCTCTGGCCGCTCGCCAGCAGATATTGCTCCATTTGCAATTCCTTATCCGTCTGCTTTACATTTTCTATCGCCTGTCGAAAAACATCTTCAAACATCGAGCCGCCTTTTTCCGGCTCCTGCACTTTTCCGATTTTGTCAAGCTGTCCGATTGACTCCACCGCATGCATTGGCTTAATAAACATCGTCCGCCTCCTTACTGACCTTTGATAACACTTCGTATTCTCATGAACTCGTCATTGATTGCCCGAAGCGCATATTGATATTGTAATCCCGTCCTTGCCAGCTCCGCATATTCGGCATCCGGGCTTACATTGTTGCCATCCATTCGATTGGAGCCTGAATTATTTTCTTCAACTTCCATATTGATTCGCTCAATCGCTCGGCTGTAATTTTTTGCATTTTTCTTCTTGCCGACACTCTCGATTTGACTTTGAACACTTTCTTCAAAGGTCAGCAGCTTCGCCTTGTAATTCGGAGTATCCTGATTGGCAATATTATTTGCGATGATGCCCTGTCTTTTCCAAAGAAAATCCAAGGTTTTTTCCGTCAACTTGATGCTGTTGTTAAAAATACTTTTCATAACTCCCCCTATCGAACTTTCGTACGATGCACTTTTATCTGTAACTGGTACACCGCTTTTCGTATTTTACTTTCCTCTTGAAGAGACAAATCCACAAATCGACATCCGTATTTCAGAAGTCGTCCCATTTTTTCTCGTCTAAGTATCTTTATATTTGGCTCAAATCCAATCTCCGCAATTTTCGTGTCTACTTTTAATATCTCACCGACACCGAAAGTTTCTTTTGCGGTAAAGCCGATACCCCCACTGCTTATGTCCATCATTCTTGCTTCTATGGTTCTATCTTCTTCTTCTCTCTTACATTTTATTTCGATAATGCGCGAATAATCGATTTTGATATCTTCCTTCAACTCATCGCTGATATTGCGAAGCGAAAACAAAAATACTTTATTCCCTTCAATTCTATCGACCAACGCACTGTAGACTTCTTCATAATTTACTTTCGATTCAATTCGGATGGTGCCGACCACTTCTTCTTTTTTTATAAAATCCGACACCGAGAAAACCGAAATCTTTTCTCCGATGTAATCCAAATTTCCAATCGCAATCTTTGAATTGTTCCCGGCGAACGCTTCAAAGTTTCTTGACATATCTTCTGCATTATTGTCAAAAATATTGCTCACATCTCCCTTCAAACAACAACCCTTAAGTTACATCGCAATTAGGATTTTGAAATCAAATTTCCGCTTCATAATTATTTTGTAACTCTCAACTTATAAAAAAATAACCGCAAAGTCCGGTAAAAATTAGTAACCTACGATTACTAATTTTTATAGCCTATTATTCATAATCTTCCATTGTCGGCGTATTGCTTTTGTTATATGCTTGCAAAAATACGAGGAGCACAGAAACATCCGCCGGTGAAACTCCCGAAATTCGACTTGCCTGTCCGATATTTATCGGTCGGACTTCATCCAGCTTTTGTTTCGCTTCCAATCGCAAGCCGGAAATTTGATTATAATCGAAGTCCTTCGGAATTTTTCTTTTCTCCAATTTGTTAAAGGCTTCAACCTGTTGAATCTGTTTTTTGATATAGCCTTCGTACTTGACTTGAATCTGACATTGCTCTTCCACTTGAAAGTTGAGTGAGCCGTCATATTTGCCAAGCTCTTTCATCAAATCGTAACTCGCTTCCGGTCTTTTGAGAAAATCATACAGAGTCATCGTGCGTCCAAGCGGCGCCAAATTTCTTGCTTCCAAAAACTCATCCGCTTCGGAAGGTTTGATTTTTTCATTTTGAAGACGCTCCAGTTCCAACTCAATCTGCTCTTTCTTTTTAAGAAAAGCCTCATATCTTTCATCGCTCACCAAACCGATTTCTCTGCCCAGCTGTGTCAATCGAAGGTCCGCATTGTCCTGTCGAAGCAAAAGTCGATATTCCGCTCGCGATGTCATCATCCGATACGGCTCATTCGTTCCTTTCGTGACCAAGTCGTCAATCAACACGCCGATATATGCGGTTGCACGATCTAAAACAATCGGATTCAAACCGTCGATGCTTCGAGCGGCATTGATGGCAGCCATCAAACCTTGTGCAGCGGCTTCTTCATAACCGCTTGTTCCATTAAACTGACCCGCGCTGTAAAGATTTTCCACCGAAGTGACTTTCAGCGACAGTTCCAAATGCATCGGGTCGATGCAATCATATTCAATCGCATACGCCGGACGCATCAGCTGCGCATTTTCCAATCCGATTACCGTATGATACATTTTTAATTGAACTTCATACGGAAGCGAAGAAGAAAAACCTTGTATATAATATTCTTTGGTGTCCAGCCCTTCCGGCTCCACAAAGAATTGGTGAGTTGCTTTATCCGGGAATCGAACGACCTTGTCCTCAATCGACGGGCAATAACGCGGCCCTCTTGAATCAATCATACCGCCGTACACCGCCGAGCGAGCGAGATTTTGCCGAATTACCGAATGCGTATCCTCTCTGGTTCTCGTCAGATAACACACAACCTGTTCCTTATCTTTAATTTCTTCCGTCATAAAGGAAAAAGGAACGATTTTTTCATCACCGTATTGAATTTCCATCTGTGAAAAATCAATACTGTCTCCATGAACTCGCGCCGGAGTTCCGGTTTTGAACTTCCGAAGCGGAAGCTCCAATTCGTGTAAGCTTTTTGAAAGAAATTGCGCACTCGGCTGTCCGAGCGGCCCCGATGGGAAATTGACTTCTCCCATGTAAATTCTTCCTTCCAAAAAAACTCCCGTACAAAGAATTACCTTTTTTGCATAGTATTCGCAAAGTTGTAAAGTTCGTACACCTTTTACTACCCTATCGTCATGGATAAGCTCCGTCACTTCATCCATCACCATCTGTAAATTTTCCTGATGCTCGAGCACCCTCTTCATTTCTATATGGTAAAGATTTTTGTCAGCTTGCGCTCTTACAGATTGTACCGCCGGCCCTTTGGATGCATTTAATGTTCGCGACTGAATAAATGTCTTGTCGATATTTATTCCCATTTGGCCACCCAAGGCATCCAACTCGCGAACCAATTGGCTCTTGCCTGTTCCACCGATTGCCGGATTGCATGGCATATGTGCAATCGTGTCCAAGCTCAGCGTAATCAGAAGCGTTTTTTTACCAAGTCGAGCCGATGCCAACGCAGCCTCACAGCCCGCGTGCCCCGCACCCACGACAATGATATCATAACTTCCCGCATTAAAATACATATTTACTCTTTCTATCGATTCTTTTTAAGAAGACTTCTTAAATCAAAATTCATTTTTTATTGTTTCACAAGATAAGTATACCACATTTTTCACTTTCGTCAACATATTTTTTTACAATTTGTAACTTTTATTTTTGAAGTTCCTAATTCCGTTATCGTAACCGTTTTAGCTGTTTCACATCCGGATTTTACTGTTTACAATCGCTACAAATAATTTTACGGCAGTTATAAAATTGTTATTCTCGGAGAAAATTTTCGTGGAACATTTTTTTCTTGAAATTTTTTTCGGGAAATTCATGTTCCATTTCAAATTTCAATTTCCCATTTACTTCTTGAGATTTTCTCATTTATTGCGAGCTGTCTATTTCGCATTCAAATTTTCTTTTTGCTTTCGTCATCAAATTTTTCTTTCTACCCATGTAATGAAAATCTCGTCTAAGCTTCATTCATAAATTGCTTTTGCTTAATTTCTTGACATTTTCCTTCAGTAACTGTACTATATTAAGAGCACACGAAAATCTTCCTAATTATATCGATATAAAATAAAGTTTCCTTATGTTTTTCTATATAAATAGGAAGCTTTTTCCAGCAAAATATTTTTGATAATCAACATGCGAATTTTTTCATCCCTATAAGAAAGCTTTTTTACAAACGGTTTGTGTGGAGCGTATAATAAAATTTGCTTTCAGCTATTATAAAATAGGAAGCTTTTTTTTAAAACGATCTTTGCATAAAAGCATGGCAACCTATTCTCATCCCCTATATATAAGGAAGTTTTCCGAAATGCTTTTGTCAACATAGGCTTGATTCAAATTTGCGTTTCGAAATCCCAAAGAAAAATGGGCAAAAAATTTGCAAGCTACAGCTTGCATCAATCATTCTACAACCAAACATTCTTATTATAACCGAATTACACTTTCTCAAACAATAAAATATAATTTGTATTTATATTTTTGTAGGAGTATTATTATAAGATAGTGAAGTCAGCAAGTTCATGTCAAAAAAAAATTATAGAACGGTAAAAATACTTTGTTTCGCAAATCGGCAAAACAAAATCGAAACTCCGATTTCAAAAATAGATTTCTAAATTTATAAAATGAAAGCAATATAAAATTTGAATCCGGTTCACGAAATCAAAAGCAAAATGGAAATTTCGATTTTAAAATCAAAAAAAGAAATACAAAACAGAGGACGAAGAAGTGTGATAATCACGGAAAGGATATTTATGATTAGATGCAACAATATCAGCAAAGAGTTTGAGCGACAAATTCCTAAGGAGAAGAAAAAAAACGGTTTTTTGCTATTCGGAAAAAAGGGAAAGACCAAAGAGAATTTTTATGCGATACAAAATATCGGGTTTGAAGCCAAAGACGGCGAAATCCTCGGAATATTGGGTCCCAACGGCGCCGGAAAAACCACCTTGCTCCGAATTTTGAGCAATGTGATGACTGCAAGCGGCGGCGAAGTAGAGATTTCGACCAAAGAAAATCTCATCGCCCAAGATTCACAGACCGCGCGCCGAAACATCGGCTATCTTTCCGCCAACACCAAACTGTTCAAGCATATCACTCCTCGAGAATTGATGCAGATGGTCGGAAAATTGTACGGTTTTGAAGAAGCACAGATCAACGAGCGCTCCGAGGAGATTATAAAGCTTTTGGATATGTCCGCTTTTGCCGATAACAAAATTGACAAACTTTCAACCGGTCAGATGCAGCGCTCCAATATCGCACGCTGCCTGATGCATGACCCGCTGAACTATATTTTTGATGAGCCGACTTTGGGACTGGATGTCATTGCCAGCCGCGCCATCATTGAATTTATGAAAAACGAGCGCAACCGCGGCAAAGCCATCCTGTATTCGACCCATTATATGGAAGAGGCGGAATATCTCTGCGACAAAATATTGATGATTCACCAAGGTAAAATCATCGCATACGGAACACCGGATGAAATCAAAGCACTTTCCAACACAAGCAATCTTCGTGATGCATTCATAGTTTTGTCCGAGAAAACCGAGGAGGCATAATGAACAAAAAAACAATCCTGACATTATACAAAAACGAAATGCTTGCCATTTTGCGTGACAAAAAGACGGTTTTTATGAATATTTTTATTCCCGTCATTCTATATCCACTGATTACAATTTTGGCATCACAAATCATGATGTCCGTACAGAGCTCGCTCAATGAGCAGACTTATCAAATCGCGATAGTCGCGGACAAAAACGGTACTGCGGATTTGAAAAATATCCTTTCCGCTACGATGGCGGATGAAAAAACGGATTCTTCTTCCAATAAGAAGGAAGAAACAAAGAAAAATTTGAGTTCGGAAAATAAGAAGGATGCTGTACCGGGTGAAATGCCTTCACAGATGGCAATGAATTCCGATGAGCTTCATATCGAGATTGTCGATTCTAAAAATCCGAGTCAAGATTTGAAAGATAAAAATATTGACGCTTATATCGAAGTGGAAAAAACGAGCGGCAAAAATCCGATTTATAAAGTCAATTTCGTTTCCTCCAATGTAAACTCAACAACCGTATCCGATTATATACAGGAGCGATTGGGAGATTACCGGGAAGATCTTCGAATAGAAAAACTCCAGGAACTCGGTGTAGAATACGACAAAATCTGGAATCTCATTGACATCGAGGAAGTCAACCACGCCACCAAAGAACAATCCATCGGCAGCGTGCTTGGTGGAATCATTCCGCTTCTTCTGATTATGGGATTGGTCAACGGCGCATCACACACCGCCATCGACACAACCGCCGGTGAAAAAGAGCGCGGCACGCTGGAGACCACTTTTTCATTTCCGGTCACTCGTAAGGAAATCATCACCGGCAAGTTTTCAGCCGTAGCGACGATGGCAAGCGTCTCCGTCCTGCTCAATTTTCTTTCCATCGGACTGATGGGCGTCTACATGTATTCGCTCGTCAACATGATGACGCCGGACAAGTCGGCTCTGCAAATCAATTTGGCAAGCTTTTTGCCCGCCGTACTCATCATGTTTTTGTGCGTCGTGCTGTTTGCGATTTTTATATCCGCCATCACTTTGGCAATTTTTTCAAGCGCACAGAATCCGAAAGAGGCGGGACTGTATGCGACACCGATTATGCTGATCACCATCTTGGTTTCCTATATCGGCTTCATCCCGAATCTTGACTTGAGCTTATACACCGCGGTCATTCCAATCGTCAATGTCGTTCTGCTCATAAAATCGATTCTGATTTTTGAATACAACATCGCACTGATCGGCATCGTACTTGCAAGCAATATGGCATTCGGCTTCCTATCCGTCGCGCTGATGTATAAAATGTTTGAGCGCGAGGACATTCTCTTCGGCGAGGACAGCAAGTTCTTCCGAATCTTTGAATCCAGAGACAATATCCAAGCCGGCGGCTTGCCGACAATCAGCGAAGCCATCTTTTTGCTGACCATCGGTTTTATGGCGCTGATTTTTGTAGGCTCTTTCTTCCAGTTGAAATTCGGATTTTGGGGACTGATCAGCATTCAAATAAGCATACTCGTTCTGGCAATCGGCTATGCGCTCTATGCAAAATTTGACCTCAAAAAGATGTTCTCCATCAAAATGCCGCGATTCGCGCATGTGGTCGGCTCCGTCTTTTTGTGGCTCGGCACATTGTTCTTCGTGATATTGATTTCGGCGGGACTGCAAAAAATTTTCCCGGAGAGCTTTGAATCCATCGAAATGATTGAAGAGTTGTTCAAAGGCAAAAGTCTTCTCTCTTTAATAATTGTCGTGGCGATAGCTCCGGCAATCTGTGAAGAAATTTTCTTCCGCGGTTTTATGTACTCCGCATTTCGTCAAAAAATGCGACCATATATCGCCATGCTCATCGTCTCGATTTTCTTCGGAATCTACCACATGAGCCTGATCAAATTTTTTACAACGACCATCTTGGGCTTCGCGCTCAACTATTCGATGCACAAATCCGGCAGCATTTTGACATCAAGCCTGATGCATTTCTTGAACAACGGCGTCTCCGTTCTGCTGTTATATTACCAGGACAAATTGCTGCAGACTTTCCAAATGCCACAGCAGGATATGTCTCCGGAGATGCTTGAAGCGCAACTGATGGCGCAAACCAATCCGGCGATGATTGTCATCACGATTGTAATCGCGCTGATATTTATTCTGAGCTTTATCGGAGTCGGCGTAATGCTGCTCAACCTTCAACCGAAAAAGGCGCTCGCTCACCCGACCGACGAGAGCGGACAATAAAATTATAAATTCGCAAACGAAAGGACAGTCCGAAACAGACTGTCCTTTTTGTTATTTATGATTTGATTGTTACTTTTCAATTGAAACGGTCTTTGTAGCCGCATCCCATGTCAGACTTGCCTGCAAGCCGATTCCTGAGAATGCTTTTTGAATATCTCTAAGCGGTAGCAATACACGACCGTCTTTAGAAATAACCTCTCCCGAAAGAGCCACTTTTTGTCCGTTAACCGTCATCATCTTTTGTCCAAGTGTCAACTGTACTTTTCCTGTTCCTTGATAGATGAAAGTTGCAGTCTTTGTTTTTTGGTCATATTTTACTTCTACGCCCAGCAATTCGGAAATCACTCGTGCCGGTAAAACGGTACGACCTTGATGAACCATCGGTGCCACATCCATCATTTTTTGACTTGGTGCTCCATTTGCCATAACGGTATAAGCTTTTTTACCGATAGTAAGCTTGGTTGAAATTTTGTTGCTGACATTCGGAGTTAAAGGTTGTTGTGCTTGCGGCACTTTATTATCCTTTATTTCTTCCTTCTTCTTATCGTCCTGTTTAATATCCTTCTTGTCATCTTTTTTATCATCTTTTTTGTCATCTTTCGAGCCGCCTGAAGGACCATCCGGTCTTACCGGCGAACGATGGGAAGGACCATCGGTTTTTCCACCGCCACCGGAGTCGCCGCCCTTATCATCTTTTTTATCCGCTTCTCTGGTCACTTGAAGCTCATAAAATTTCTCGCTCCTATCCAACAATCGGACTTTCAAGAAAACGGAAACCATCTTGCCTTCTTGCAAATCTTGTTTTCGGATATCCTTTCCTTTTTCAAAAGACTTGTCAGAGAACATTTCAATGTCGCCCAGCTCTTTACCTTCAAAGTCCTTGCTGTCCGCTTCAAGACTTAAGACCGCTTTTTTCGTCTTGATGGCAACGACCTTTGGATTCTCCTTGGTCGCATCCGCCGCTTTCAAATCGATTCCTACACCTAAAACGCTCAGTTTCTCTTCTTTTTTGTCGTCATCTTTTGCTTTTTCTCTCTCAAAAATCACTTTATAGTAGACTTCATCATCTTTGGCATCGTCCTTATCTTCCTCTGTTTTGATAAAAACTTCCGCCGTTTTTCCCGCTTCTGTCGGAATCATAATCTTTTTGTTTTCGTCTTTGTCTTCCTTATCCAATTCTTTTTCAAAATCCACATCTTTATAAACGGTTAGTTTGTAGCCGGATTTCGCCTTAACATCCTTGGATAAAAATTCCTTTTCGCCGTCGCTTTTTACTTTAAATGTAATTACTTTCGGTTTAGTCTTATCTTTTCCGACCATATCGCCGGAAAGCATCGATTTTAGAATCGGCTTCCCGAATATCTCCGCGATCATCTCATCCGCATTTTCATCCGCTGCCGGTAAAATCGGTTTGTTCAAATCATCTTGCAACAAAGCTACAAAATGGTTTTCTTGGAATAGGGAATTTTCTTGCGCAAAGGCGGTTATATTTCCCGT
This sequence comes from Filifactoraceae bacterium, assembly GCA_041853585.1. GTDB lineage: Bacteria > Bacillota > Clostridia > Peptostreptococcales > Filifactoraceae > JAUNKE01. Next base: position 221 of record JBGZSM010000041.1, on the reverse strand, counting down.
ATGGATTGTCATCATCGTCATAATACCTGCTGTTGTTAATGCTAGAGTTTTTTTGATTCTGTTCATTTCACTCTCTCCTTTTTATAAATAGATTGGTGACCTGTTTTCTTCTCATCCCTCTTTTATAAATTGATTGGTGACCTGCCTTCTTCTCGTCCCTCTACGCCTAATAGATTAACATAAACTTTCGGGGATTTTTTCAAAATTGATGTAAGATATAT